>JAFRVM010000165.1 GCA_017438505.1 Clostridia bacterium
CGATAGTCGCATCCATAGTTTCGTTTATCTGCTTTGCATGGGGCGCATACAGGCTGTGGAGCGGGGTTATTTCCTACGGTACAATGACACTCTTTTTGCAGCTTGCAACCTCACTTTCGGGCGCCTTTTCGGCGCTTGTGGCAATGGTGCCCTCGGCTATTGCGGCCACCACGTCGGCAGGCAGAATTATGGAGGTTACAAAGCTCCCGCGAGAGACGGTGCTTGACAGCCGTGAGGTTGAAAACCTGCGCGAAACCGCAAATGATGGCGGACTTTCTCTGGGACTTGAAAATGTCAGCTTTAAGTATATGGACGGCACAAATGTGCTTGAAGATGTCTGCATAGACGTGCCCTCGGGTGAGATAACCGCCCTTATAGGCCCTTCGGGAGAGGGAAAAACGACAATTATCCGTATGCTGCTCGGTCTGCTTTCACCGTGCGAGGGCAATGTTTTTGTTGAAAACGGTCAAGGCGAGCGGTGCGAGATTTCGGCGTCCACCCGCAGGCTGTTTTCATACGTTCCGCAGGGCAACACCATTTTTGCCGGAACGATAGCCGAAAACCTTAGAATGGTTAATGAAAACGCAACCGACAGTGAGATAATCGAAGCGCTCAAAACCGCCTGCGCATACGAGTTTGTCGAAAAGCTGCCTGACGGCATAAACAATCTTATAGGCGAGCGCGGCGTGGGTCTTTCGGAAGGTCAGGCGCAAAGGGTTTCAATTGCCAGAGCCATACTGTGCGACGCACCTGTGCTGCTCCTTGACGAGGCGACAAGCGCTCTGGACGTTGCGACCGAGCGCAGGGTGCTTGCAGGCATTATGAGCTCAAAAAGTAAAAAGACCTGCCTTGTTACCACCCATCGCCCCAGCGTGCTTAATATGTGCAGCAGGATTTACCGTGTGGACAGTACGAAGGTAAGCGTTCTTTCCGAAGAAGACGCGGCTAAAATTTCTATGGAATTTTAATGTGAGGTTTTGCGAAAAATGAGAAAATTCAGAATCGGCGCGATTGCTTTATTTATTTTCTGTGTGTTTTTTCACTACGGATTCAATATGTTCGGCAGGCTGCTTGTTGATAACAGCTACCCGGAGATAACAGTTAAAAATAAGGTTATTACAGCCAGTATAAATGCTGAGGAAAAAGAGCTTTTGCAGGGCGTTACGGCTTATGACAAAAAAGACGGCGATGTTACCGCCAGCATAATTGTAGAAAAAATTTCCGAGTTTGACAGTGATGACAGGCGAACCGTGACCTTTGCGGCGTTTGATTCGGACGGCCATATCTCGCGCGCCGAGGCACTGCTTGAGTATACCGACTATACTCCGCCCAAGATTTCGCTGACTTCCCCGCTTAAATACAATATAGGCACAAACAGCAATTTTTCCGAATACTTTACCTGTGCTGACTGCATTGACGGAGATATCACCCATAACATTAATGTAACCTACGACAGCGCGGCCGCCGAATCGGCAATGTATTACGGCGGAGCCTTTGATATTACCGCCACCGCCACAAACAGCTGCGGAGATACGGTAAGTGTGAGCACTTATGTTGAGGTTACTCAGAATACATACGAAAATATGGTATATACTCCTCAGATAATTCTAAGCGATTATATTGCATATACCCAAGAGGGTAAAAAGTTTGACCCGAGGGAGTACCTTGAGGGTATGACCATAGGAAAAGATGAGTACACATTTGACGGTGACGGAGATAATGTTATACAGCGCTCCAAGGTTTCGGTAGATTCCAACGTGAATACATCCGAAAGCGGCCAGTATGCTGTTCATTTCAGTTACACGGCCAAAAACGGCTACACTGGCAAGACCGATTTGATTGTTATAGTATATCGGTAAAGTGAGGTAAAAGCAAAAAATGGATAGATCGGGTTATTATTCGTCCGACAGAAATATGAGAAATATCATATACGATATTTTAAGAAACTGGTGGGTGCCTCTGCTTTTTGCCTTCGGTATCAGCCTTGTTGCGGAGAGCGCGCTGAGTCTGTTTTACCGTCCCATGTATACATCTTCAACAACGGTTGCGGTCACATCAAAGGCGCGTACCGCGAACAACTACAGCTCGTATAACCAAAACAGCAGCACTGCGCAGATACTTACCAGCATACTTACCAGCACAACAATGAAGAAGCTTGTCGTGCAGGAGCTGGGAATGGATTCCTTTGACGCACATCTAAAGGTTTCCACCCTATCTTCAACA
The DNA here is from genome assembly GCA_017438505.1 of Clostridia bacterium. Classification (GTDB taxonomy): domain Bacteria; phylum Bacillota; class Clostridia; order Oscillospirales; family Acutalibacteraceae; genus RGIG2835. Next base: position 2,224 of record JAFRVM010000165.1, read on the forward strand.
AACATTCTCAATATATCGGTTACCGCTGATAATCCCAGAAGCGCGTACATTATTTTGAGAACACTTATGAAAAAATACCCGGAAATTTCGCAGTATATCATCCAAAACTCCACTCTTGACGTGCTTGAGGAGGCAAGGATTCCCTACGGGCCCTCAAACGGAATAAATACCAGGGAGTTTAAAAAGAAAGCGTTTTTGGCCGCGCTGGCTCTGGCGGTTTTTGTGATGGGGCTGTATTCCCATATGCGTGATACAATTTACAGCGAGGAGGATATTGCCTCCAAACTTGATATTTCGGTATTTTCGTCCATCCCGCACGAG
>JAFRVM010000016.1 GCA_017438505.1 Clostridia bacterium
CTTCATCTTTTGTGTTACAGTATTCATAGCAAATAGGTTCTCCTTTGTTATGTTGGTTGTGGTAAATTAACTGTAACACAGGTTTTCCCTATTTGCTATTTTATTTTTTGTTTGCTGTAATACTTCAATTGTAAACCTACATAAATAAAAAACAGACGTCGATTTTTTTCGGCGTCTGTTTTGCGGATTATTCAAAATTTCCCAGTCTTCCGATGCTCTGCGCTTTAAGATAGGCGTTGATAAAGCCGTCAATATCTCCGTCCATAACGGCGTTTATGTTGCCGCTCTCAAAGCCGGTGCGGTGGTCTTTTACAAGTGTGTAGGGCCTAAACACATACGAGCGTATCTGAGAGCCCCAGCCGATTTCCTTCTGCTCGCCCTTTATATCCTCGATTTTGTCAAGGTGTTCGCGCTCTTTTATTTCTAGCAGCTTGGATTTGAGCATACGCATGGCAACCTCTTTGTTCTGGTGCTGACTGCGCTCATTCTGGCAGGCAACGATAATTCCGGTGGGAATATGTGTGATTCTTATTGCCGATTCGGTCTTGTTGACGTGCTGACCTCCTGCTCCGCTTGAACGGTAGGTGTCCACCTTCAAATCCTCGGGACGGATATCGACCTCGATATCATCGGTAATTTCGGGCATAACCTCAAGAGAGGCAAAGGAAGTGTGACGTCTGCCGGAGGAATCAAAGGGGGAGACGCGGACAAGTCGGTGCACTCCCGCCTCGCATTTTAAAAAGCCGTAGGCGTTTACGCCCTCGATAAGAATTGTCGCACTTTTGAGTCCCGCGCCCTCGCCGTCGAGATAGTCGAGAGTTTTTACCTTAAAGTTATGGCGCTCACCCCAGCGGTTGTACATTCGAAAGAGCATTTCAGCCCAGTCCTGAGCCTCGGTTCCGCCCGCTCCCGCATGGAAGGTAAGTATTGCGTTGTTGCTGTCGTATTCGCCCGAGAGCAGAGTGGAAAGGGTCTGATTTTCAAGCTCGTTTTCAACCCTTTTTACTCCCTCGGTGCATTCGGGCAGAAGGTCGAGGTCGCCCTCTTCGTTAGCCAGGTCAATAAGGGTGACGGTGTCCTCAAAATCGGTATAAAGCGCTTCGTAAGCCGAAACCTTATTTTTTAAGGCGCTGGAACGCTGAAGGATTTTCTGGGAATTTTCCATATCGTCCCAAAAGTTTGGCATAGCCGCCTTCTCATCGAGAGAGGCAATCTCTTCCTTCATTTTATCAAGTCCGAGCGCTTCGGCAAGCTCGGAAAGCTGACCTTCTATTGCACGCATTTTAAGCGCGAGTTCTTCAAATTCAAGCATCAATCTAACCTCATTTTAATATTTTATCAACTTGATATTATACATATAATCTGCCCTCTTGTCAAATATTTAATAAGAAACTCATATAAAAATTGACAACATAATATTAGTATGGTAAAATAATATGAAAACCAAAGCAAGAAAATAATTAAGGAATGGTTTATTATGATAAAAAGTATGACCGGCTACGGTCACGGCACGGCTGTTATTGACGGGCTGGATATCACGGTGGAAATGAAATCGGTCAACCACCGCTATTTTGAGTTTTCGATAAGAACCTCACGCGGCTACACCTTTTTGGAGGAAAAGCTCAAAAGCTTTGTGCAGTCAAAG
>JAFRVM010000166.1 GCA_017438505.1 Clostridia bacterium
CATCCAGCTTATCCTGACCGTAAACCACCATGCCGCGCTTTATGCCGAGGCTGATAAGCACCTGCGCAAGCGGCTCGACAAGGTAATCGTCATATACGCCGAGAAGCTGCATCGAGGGTGTGCCGGGATTGGTAAGAGGTCCTAAAATATTGAAAACGGTGCGGAAACCGAGTTCTTTGCGGATTGCTCCGACATATTTCATGGAGGTATGATATTTCTGCGCAAAGAAGAAGCACATTCCGACTTCATTTAAGAGTTCCTTGCACTTTGCGGGACTCTGCTGTATATTTACGCCGAGAGCTTCAGGACAGTCGGCCGTTCCGCACTGCGAGGAAGCCGCGCGGTTGCCGTGCTTTGCCACCTTCATTCCTCCTGCCGCCGCAACAAGCGCCGAGGTGGTGGAAATATTAAAGCTGTGGGCGTTATCTCCACCGGTGCCAACGATTTCAAAAAGCTCCATGTCGGTTTCAACTTTAGTTGCGTGCGCTCTCATTGCCGCCGCGCAGCCGGCTATTTCGTCGGTGGTTTCTGCTCTTGCGCTCTTTGTGGAAAGAGCGGCAAGGAAGGCGGCGTTCTGAGTGGCTGTGGTCTCGCCGCTCATAATCTCGTTCATTACGGTGTACGCCTCATCGTATGTAAGGTCACCCTTGTTTACAATTTTTACAATAGCTTCTTTAATCATTTTTTATATCTCCTTTATAAAATTTTCAAGCATTTGTTTGCCGTCCGGGGTCATTATTGATTCAGGGTGAAACTGCACGCCGTAAATCGGATAATCTTTGTGCTGTACCGCCATAACCTCGCCGTCGGAAGTGCGGGCTGTTATTTTCAGTTCGTCGGGAATGGTATCCGCGTCCGCGGCAAGAGAGTGATAACGCGCGACAGGCGCGGTCCGGGGACAGCCTTTAAACAGCGGACAATCGGGATCAAACTCAACCTGCGACTGCTTGCCGTGCATAAGCTGCCTTGCGTAGGTGACAGTTGCGCCGAAGGCTGCGCATATCGCCTGATGCCCTAGGCACACGCCAAGAATGGGAACATCTATTCCGAGGATTTTTACCGCTTCGATAATTATTCCCGCATTTTCCGGTCTGCCCGGACCGGGAGAAATAATTATACGGTCGATATTTTGTTTTCGTATCTCTTCAACCGTCAGCTCATCGTTGCGGATAACCTTAATATCGGGGTCGATCTCCCCTATCATCTGAAAAAGGTTGTATGAAAAGCTGTCATAGTTATCTATTAGTAAAATCATAAATCTTCCTCCCCCGCAAGCTCCAGAGCCTTAAGAGACGCTCTTGCCTTGTTCATGCATTCCTCAAATTCCTTTTCGGGCACGGAATCAGCCACGATGCCCGCTCCGCTTCGCACAAACACCTTGCCGTTTTTCTTGTATGCAATGCGGATGGCGATGCAGGTATCCATATTTCCCGCAAAGTCTATGTATCCTATTGCTCCGCCGTAAATACCCCGCTTGTTGTTTTCAAGCTCGCCTATAAGCTGGCAGGCTCTTATTTTAGGAGCGCCTGAGAGAGTGCCTGCAGGCAGAACCGCCTCGATAGCGTCGAGCGCGTCGTGCTTTTCGTCTATTTCTCCCCTTACTGTCGAACCGATGTGCATAACATGAGAAAATCTCTCGATCGTATGCAGCTTTTCGACCTGCACGCTGCCGAATCTGCTGATTTTCCCGAGATCGTTTCTACCTAGGTCAACGAGCATATTATGTTCTGCAAGCTCTTTTTCATCGGCGAGAAGCTCCGCTTCAAGCGCTTTGTCCTGCTCATCGGTTTTACCTCTGGGTCTTGTGCCGGCAAGAGGAAAGGTGTGCAGCACTCCGTTTTCAAGCTTGACAAGCGTTTCGGGAGAAGCTCCAGCGACCTCTACATCCGTTCCCGAAAAATAGAACATATAGGGTGAAGGGTTTATTGTCCGGAGAACCCGGTAAGTATTGAACAAGCTGCCCTCAAATGGCGCCGAAAGCCGGTTGGAAAGCACGATCTGGAAAATATCTCCCTCGCGGATATGATGCTTTGCCTTTTCCACCATGCTGCAAAACTGTTCCTTGTTAAACAGCGGTTTAACCTCTCCGAGCAGTTTTCCTGCTGATTCATCCTTCTTTTTTCCGTTTTTAAGAAGTTCGGCGAGCCGCCCGAGTTCCATGACCGCCTTGTTGTAGCCTACCTCCACATCGTCAAGCGACATATTAACAATAAGAACTATCTTCTGCCGCAGGTTGTCAAAAGCGATAACCTTGTCAAAAAGCATAAGGTCAACGTCCTTAAAGGCTTCGCTGTCCTCCGACTCGCATTTTACGCCGGGCTCGCTGTATCCGAGGTAGTCGTATGAAAAGTAGCCCACAACGCCCCCTGTAAATGAGGGCAGATAATCAAACCGCGGGCTTTTGTAATCGGCAAGAATCTGACGGATATAACCGGACGGGTCGGCGGTCTGCACCGAAAGATTGCCTATTTTCATCGCGCCGTCAATGCATGTTATCTCAAGTTTCGGGTCAAAGCCTAGAAATGTGTAGCGCCCCCAGGTTTCGTTTGCCTGCGCCGATTCGAGCATATAGCAGTGGGTGGACACGTTTTTGAGTATCCTCATGGTTTCTATGGGCGTTGTAAAATCAGAAAGAATTTCCGCGCTTACCGGCAGCACCTTGTATTTTCTCTGCGCGGCGATCTCTTTGACCTTTTCCAAAGACGGCATGATTTTCATTTTTTGTTCCTCCATATTTTGAAAATAAAAAAGACCTCTCTGACAGTGCAATTCTGTCAAAGAAGTCCGGGACAATAAAAAAGCCCTGACAGAAATACACATTCTGTCAAGGACGAACAGGTGTAAAACTATCCGCGGTGCCACCTTGATTCATAGGAAC
>JAFRVM010000167.1 GCA_017438505.1 Clostridia bacterium
CAAAGGAGCAGGAGGAGATTGAGCGCATACTCTCTTTTCTTTCGGCAGACGCAGGACAGTTTGCCGACGCGGCTATAAGTTCATACCACGTTACAATTGAGCTTGATATGATTTTCGCCCGTGCAAATCTCGCTTACGAGATGAAGGCTTCCATGCCGATTATCAACAGCGAGGGCATTACCGATATAAAAAAAGCCCGTCATCCGCTCATCGACCCCAAAAAGGTCGTGCCCTCAGATATTCGTCTGGGTCGGGATTTTGACACCCTTATAATTACAGGCCCGAATACCGGCGGTAAGACGGTAGTGCTTAAAACAATGGGGCTTTTTACCCTTATGACCATGTGCGGACTTATGATTCCCGCCGGCGAAAATTCGCAGGTGGCAATTTACAAAAAGGTGCTTGCCGATATTGGCGACGAGCAGTCAATCGAGCAGTCGCTTTCCACATTTTCGGCTCACATGACAAATATTCGCAGAATTATTGCCGAAGCAGACGGAGAGAGCCTCATTCTGCTTGACGAGCTGGGAGCGGGTACCGACCCCGTTGAAGGCGCGGCGCTTGCCATGTCGATACTCGAACACCTGCACGAAAAGGGCGCGCGGATTGCCGCCACCACACACTATTCCGAGCTTAAAAGCTATGCCATAAATACTCCGGGAGTGGAAAACGGCTGCTGTGAGTTTGACGTTGAGACCCTGCGTCCGACCTACCGGTTGCTTATAGGCGTGCCGGGAAAATCCAACGCCTTTGCCATTTCCGAGCGGCTGGGCATAAATTCTGATGTTATCAACCGCGCCCGTCAGCTTGTTTCTGCCGAGAGCCGCAAGTTTGAGGAAACGGTAGAAAAGCTCGAAGGCTTCAGACAGCAGATGGAAAAGCAGCAGACCGAGCTCGAAAAACTGCGGAGCGAAGCGGCGGCAGAACGAGAGCAGGCGGCTGCCATGCGCGAGCGCCTGCAAAAGGACAGGGATAACGAGATCGAGCTAGCCAGAGGCGAGGCTAAGCGTATTATAGAGAGCGCACGGCGACAGACACAGGCGGCTCTGGACGAAGTAGAAAAGCTGAGAAAGCAGATCGCCAGCGGCGAGCTTGCCGGCAGAGCCTCCGAGGCAAAGGCGAGTCTGCGCGAAAAGTTAAAAGGGCTTGACGACGCTGCCGACCCTGTAATTAAAACCGAACCGGGCGGCGCGGCGCTGACCGGCGACCCCGCTGTAGGCGACAGCGTGCTTGTTGTAGACCTCGGGAAAAAAGCGGTGGTCACAAAGGTGTTTTCCGCCCAGAAATGCGCTGAGGTCCAGGCGGGCATTATGAAAATGAAGGTGCCTTACAGCAACCTGCGCGCATCCACACCCGAAAAAGACAAAAAGATATCCTCGGGCACACGCACCCCCAAAGGCTCACAGAGAGAGCTTTCGATGGAGCTTGATATCAGGGGCGAAACGGTGGAGGAGGCCATACTTGATGTAGACCGCTTTATCGACAGCGCGGTGCTTTCGGGGGTTTCCACCGTCACAATTATCCACGGCAAAGGCACGGGCGCGCTTCGTGCCGGTATTCATCAGCACCTGCGCAGCAATCCCTCGGTACGCACCTTCCGTCTGGGAGTGTACGGCGAGGGAGAAACAGGCGTTACAATATGTGAACTAAAATAATTTTTTTCAGGAGGTAAAGAAAAATGAGCGAAAAAACCGTTAAAAAGACAGCCGAGACTGAAAAAGTTACAGCAAAGGCAACCGAAGCTGAAAAAGCCGAGGCAAAAAAAGCCGAAGAAGCTGAATCCGAAGAGGTCAAAGCTGAAAAGGTCGAGGAAGCTGAAGCTGAAAAAGCCGAGGAAACCAAAGACGAGGCAACCGAGGATGTTTCTTCAGATGAAGAGGAAAAAGAAGAAACTGAAGAAACCGGGAAAACCACGAGCGGAGTTAAAAAGTTCTTTATCTGGGCACTTGTAATTGTTCTTACTCTTATGGCCGGCACCAGTGTAAACTGCTGGATTCAGGCCACAAGAAACCCGCTGCCAAATATTCCCGTAAAGATTACCGCCGAAGAAGACCTTTACAACAACATAGCAAAAGGCATTATAGTTACCGGCTCCACATCATTTTCCACCAAAGACCTTAACGGTGCATTGGAAATAGCCCGCACGGCCGCCAACAAGGCGCTCAAAGAGGGCAATGTTAAATTTGATATCAAGCATCTTTACGGCGAGCTTAAAGACAGCGAGCTCATCTGCTACATGATAGCCGAAAAAGGAAAAAGCATTTACAACTTTACCATAAATGCAGAGGTGGATTACACTGCGCCTGATGCCAAAATTTATGTTTCACAGATAAAGCTCGGAAATTTGAAGCTGCCGGTAAAGTGGATAATGAAAAAGGTTGCAAAATATCCCATGCCTGATAACATCACGGTTGAGGGAAGAAGATTTATTTACAACACATCTTCGCTCAATGACCTTCTGCTTGAAACGGCACACAAGAATCAGACGGTTAAAAATGTTGAAAACACAATAGGAGGAATCCTTTCTGTCTTTGGCGTGGAGTTTGGTCTTGACGATGTGATTGATTTCAAAATCAAGGATATTTACATCCGTGACAGTAAGCTTACAATCAAGTCCGATCTCTTTAAAAAGTAGTATTATTCCCTCTGCCCGACGGCAGGGGGATTTTTTTGTCTTTTTTAAATATAGTATTTGCATTTATTTCCGATTTGTAGTATTATAGTAGACGGGTTATTCCATTTACAGGGAGGTCGCGGCAATTATGGCTAAAAATAAAAAGGAAAACGACAACCGTACGGTAGTTAATCCGTTTCTGCTTACCATTCTGTCGCTTTTCGCGGTAGGGGTAGTTGTCATGTGCTGCTTTTCGGCGGCAAACAATGTTTCAAAAGACAGTATTCCTATTGCAGAAGACTCACAGTGGGTGATTGCCGACACGGAAATTTTTGGCGAGGACGGCATGCTGACCGAAGAGGAAGCTTTCGGCAGACGCGAAGAAACCTCGGAAAGCGACTCACAGGCGGTGGAGCAATCAAGTACCTCGACCACAACCACGACTACCACAACCGAACGGTCCACCACCGGTAAAACTACAACATCATCCGCTAAGACTACCGCTACCACCCCCAAAACCACCACTACAACAACCACTACCAAGCCCGTTATACCGACTAAAATCTCTCCGTCAAAGAACTCGGTTTCTCTTACTGTCGGCTCAAAAAAGAAGGTTTCGGTAAACTATGCTCCCTCAAACACCAATAAAAAGGGTTTAAAATGGTCCAGCACCAACCCGTCTGTCGCAAAGGTAAAGGATGACGGAACAATTGTGGCTGTTGCGGCAGGAACCTGCTCAATAAAGGCCGTGTCCACGGCCAACTCCAATGTTGCCTGCACCGTCTCGGTAACAGTTACCGAGGGCATTACAAGCACATATAAAATCACCGTTTTTGTCGGCAGCCAGTCTGTTGTTGTATACAAAAAAGGCTCCGACGGCAAATATTCAAAAGCAGTAAGGGTAATAACCTGTTCTACCGGCACAACATCAACCCCTACCCGTACCGGTAAATACTCTATAAAGAAAAAATACCGCTGGAAAGAACTTATGGGTCCCTCCTGGGGTCAGTACTGCAGTTCCATAAGCTCGGCATACCTCTTCCATTCGGTACCCTATAACCGTAAAAACGACCCCTCAAGCATGAGCATGGGCGGTTATTCAAAGCTTGGCTCGCGCGCTTCGCACGGATGTATACGAATGTGCTGCGCCGACGCAAAGTGGATTTACGATAATGTGCCTGTCGGCACTTCTGTTGTTGTTACCAGCGAGGCAGGACCCTACGGACCCTCTCCGGTAAAGACAAAGTCGGGCAGCAAGTATAAAGGCTGGGATCCCACCGACCCCAATCCCGACAACCCCTACAACAAGACCGAAGATACCACAACCACAACCACGACAAAAACTACAACCACCACAACAAAGACCACAACTTCAAAAACTACCACCACTACATCAAAAACAACTACATCCACAACCACCACTACATCCAAAACAACCACTCCCACCACCCCCGAACCCGATCCCGATCCTGTTTCAGATGAACCGGCGGTAGGCTGATTATAAAGTTAACAAAGGAATGACCGAAAGATGAATCTTTTGACAAAGGCTGTCAGGGGAACGCAGGATATTCTGCCCAGAGACAGCTACAAAATAAGATATGTTGAAAAAACAGTTATGGAAATAGCCGAAAATTTCGGCTTTAAGGAGATACGCACGCCTGTTTTTGAGCACACCGAGCTTTTTGCTCGCTCGGTGGGAGATACAACCGATGTTGTTCAGAAAGAGATGTATACCTTTGAGGACAAGGGCGGACGCTCGATTACCCTTCGTCCCGAGGGCACGGCGGGCGTAGCGAGAGCTGTTCTTGAAAACGGACTTTTAGGCGACGCAGCACCCCTGCGCGCAAGCTACATAACCTCCTGTTACAGATACGAAAAGCCCCAGGCGGGCAGACTTCGCGAGTTCCACCAGTTCGGCGTCGAGATGTTCGGCACTGCCTCTCCCGCCGCAGACGCCGAGGTTATATGCCTTGCCAAAAGCATTATTGATACTTTGGGGCTTGAAAATATTTCCCTTCAGATCAACTCCATAGGCTGTCCCAAATGCAGAGCGAGATATCTTGAGGCTCTGCGCGAGTATTTCGGACAGTATAAGGACAGGCTGTGCGAGACCTGTCTCGGCAGACTTGAACGCAACCCCATGAGAATCCTTGACTGTAAAAGCGAGGTCTGCTCCGAAATCGCAAAGGGCGCCCCGGCCATGACGGATTTTCTCTGTGACGAATGCTGGGAGCACTTTAAAAAAGTTCAGGCTTTTCTTGACGCTGCGGGGGTTTATTATACCGTTAATACCTCCATTGTGCGCGGACTTGACTATTATACCAAAACGGTATTTGAGTTTGTTTCGGACGATATAGGCTCTCAGGGCACAGTGTGCGGCGGCGGCCGGTACGACGGACTTATTGAAGAGCTGGGCGGTCCCGCTACCTGCGGACTGGGCTTTGGCATGGGACTTGAACGCATACTGCTTGTTATGGAAAATCAGGGATGCGACTTTCCGCAGCCCGACAGTCCGATGATTTATCTGGCTCCCATGACCGAAAGCGCGGCACTTGAGTGTTTTTCGGCGGTAAAGACTCTTAGGGACGAGGGTTTTTACGCGCAAACCGACGTCTGCGGAAGAGGTCTTAAGGCTCAGATGAAATACGCAAACAAGATTGGCGCACAGTATGTGGCCGTCGTGGGTGAGGAAGAGCTCGCCAGCGGCAAAATAAAGCTCAAAGACATGGAAAGCGGCGCGGAAAAAGAGATAAATATGGCGGATATCTTAGACGCGCTTTATGATATTTCATATGACCGCACCATAGGTCACCTTACCGAGGTGGCGGAAAAATTCGGAGACCCGGACAAGTTTCCGTTTGCTTAACGGCGTATAATAAAAAGAAAGGGTTGAACACGAAAATGAAAAAAATGTTTAAAAAGGCTGTCATTCTCGCGCTTGCAGTTACAATGCTGCTTAGCATGGCAGTACCTGCCTTTGCCGCTGCCCCCAAGCTCAAAACCGAAGATGATGTGGTAAGCATAAAATTTCCCAAGGACTGGTATGTTTACGGCCGGGATGAGGAGATTGATCAAGCTATCATAGAATGGCTCGGCCAGACCGAAAAAGGTATGGAACAGTTCTTTAACGAGACCGGCGCTTATGTTTTTGCCGCAAACGATACCAATCCCTCTTATTTTTACGGTTATGTAAGCAACGATGTTATCGGAGACATTTCATTCTCAGAGTATACTGCTGAAGATATGGAATTACTTGCAAAAGCCATACAGATGGGTGATATAGTTGATGAGGCCTATCAGGGCAACGGCGTCAATTACATTTTGTCTACATACACTTCACAGGCGGAATCAGGCAGTTACGGCGTTATAACTGCGTATACCTGCGAGAATAAAAAAGCATACAATTTTGAAATTATCGCGTTTGAAGTTAAGGATATGGATGTTCTTAAAGAACAGTTAAAACAGATCCTTGACACCGTAGAATATAACTTTAACGAGACAGAGCCTGTTCCCGCCGACTATGAATTTAAAGATGCGGGTCTCAAATTTACCCTCGACGACAAGTGGAGCATTCGCGGTCAGAAAATCGAAAAGGACGACCCTGTGCTTGATTCTCTCGGAATTTCCAAAGAGGAATACGAAAAGACAATGAAGGAAAACAACCGCTACGTTTACGGCTACAAGTCCGGAAGCGATATTTCCTACAGTCTTTACGTATACGCTCTTGACGCCTCCGGCAAGGTGCCCTTTGAAGAATATACCAAAAAGGATATCGAAGACATAGCTGCCGATTATCTGACAAATTTGGAAAAGACATACACCTCTATAGAAAAGGTTGAAAAGTTTGACGCGCTTTATTCCGGATGCTATGAAGCCGACAACGCGAAATATATGATGACAAGCGTTTATGTTAAATACGACGACGGCTTTGAGTGCGTTGAAAACGCTGCCATCACACTGGTTGGCGGCACATATTACGAGTACTACTACTATGAGTATGAGGACAAGCCCTACAAAACAAAGTTCAAAGAGGATCTCAAGAACTTTGAGGCTTTCCTTGATACCGTAGAATATTCCAAGCCCACAGCCAAGCTTACGTCTGTCAATGACGCCTCCAAAGTGTCCGGTCCCACCCTTGAAGAGGACATTATGACTATAAAAGCCATGATTCCTCACCTGCGCGGCCTTGAGGACAAGCTTATTGAGTACAGCCCTGCTCTTTGGGCGCTTGTCATTCCCGTTCTGATCCTCGGAGCTCTGGTCGGAGGTATTGTGGCAATCATTCATTTTGCTGTTAAATCTAAACGCCGCAAGGCTAAGGCAAGGGCAAAAGCTGCCGAAAATATAGAATAATTGATAAAACCTTCTCCGTTTTCCGTTTTGTCGGTTAATGGGGAAGGTTTTTTGCCCGCAAGCCTGCAAAATTTGCTTTTTGCCTTGATTTTGCGGGCGCATAGGTTTATAATAACCCTTGTAAGAACAAGAAAAATTTTTTAATGAGGTGTTTTTAACATGGTAGTAAAAGTTTATAAGGACGCCGCAGCTATCGGCGCAGCAGCAGGTATGGTATTTGCTTCTCAGGTTATCACAAAGCCCGACTCGGTTCTCGGTCTTGCGACAGGTTCCACACCCATCCCCACCTATAAGTTTATGATCAAGGCTTACGAGGACGGCATTGTTGATTATTCCAAGGTTACAACCTTCAACCTTGACGAGTATGTAGGTCTTGGCCACGAGCATGACCAGAGCTATTACTACTTTATGCACGATAATCTTTTCAACTATATAAACGTTCCCGAAGAGAGCATAAACGTTCTTTCCGGTACAGCCGCCGACCCCGACAAGGAGTGCGCGGAGTATGAGGCGAGAATTGACGCCGCAGGCGGCATTGACCTCCAGATCCTGGGCATCGGCAGAAACGGCCACATCGCGTTCAACGAGCCAGCAGACGATTTCGCGGATAAGACCCACAAGGTTGCTCTTACCGAGAGCACCATTGAGGCTAACAAGAGATTCTTCGCTAGCGCAGACGATGTTCCCCGCTACGCTGTTTCCATGGGTATCGGCTCCATTATGAGAGCTAAAAAGATTATCCTTATCGCTACCGGCGCTGACAAGGCCGACGCTATTTACGCTCTTGTTAAGGGCGGCGTAACACCTCAGTGCCCCGCTTCCATCCTCCGTATGCACAGTGATGTAACAATCTTCTGTGACGAGGCTGCTTACTCCAAGTGTAAATAAAATGTAAAAAATTGAGCCCCGATTTCGAATTTGCCTTGAAATCGGGGCAAATTTTTGCTCTTTTTTGTATATTTACAAAAAAGTATTTGAATTACGGCCGACTATATGATATAATACCTCTGTTTGATAAGAATATATCAGACCAGCTTTTTTAAGGGGTGTTCAATATGATAGACGGACTTACCCTCCGTAACGCAATCATATCTGGCTCAAATTCAATTTTAAACGCAAAGCATTCTGTGGATGAACTAAACATTTTCCCTGTTCCCGACGGAGATACCGGAACAAATATGTCCATGACAATGTCTGCCGGAGCAAAGGCTCTTGCCGCTCTTGACGAGAATAAAACGGTGGGCGAGGTGGCTTCTGCCGCAGCTTCCGCACTTTTGCGCGGAGCAAGAGGAAACTCCGGCGTTATACTTTCCCTTCTTTTCAGAGGTATTTCTCAGGGCTTAAAGGAAAAAGAAAATGCCAACGGCAGCGATATTGCCGAGGCTCTGACTCTGGGCGTTGAGGCTGCTTATAAAGCGGTTATGAAACCTACAGAGGGTACAATTTTAACCGTTGCCCGCGTCGCCGCCGAAAGCGCAAGAGCTGTCGCTCTTCGCGATAACAGCGCGGTTCGCGTATGGAATACAATATGCGAGGCGGCCGAAGAGGCTCTTGCAACCACTCCCGATCTTCTGCCCGTACTTAAAAAAGCAGGCGTTGTCGATGCAGGCGGACAGGGTCTTTGCCTTATATTCAGGGGCATGCAGTCTGTTTTTCGTGACGGCGTTATAGTTCCTCTGGGTGAGGAGAGCGCAAATGCTGCCGAAGATAAGGAAATGGATAACTTCAAGAGCATTATAGGTCAGTTTGACGAGGTTATCAACTTTACATACTGCACAGAGTTTATCGTAGGCAGACAGAATGAGAACGACCCATCCGAGCTGAGAGCTTATCTCGAGACTATCGGCGACTGCGTTGTTGTTGTAGACGATGAGGAAATAATTAAGGTTCACGTTCATACCGACAACCCCGGTTTTGCTCTGACAAAAGCTATCGAATACGGCCAGTTCCTTACCGTTAAGGTAGAGAATATGAGAGAGCAGAACAAAAACGCCAAAGCTGCTGCAGCTCCCGCAAATAGCCTTGAATACTGCGAGCCCACCGAGGATAGAATCGGCTTTGTAGCCGTTGCAGCGGGAAGCGGACTTACAGAGCTCTTTAAAGAGCTAGGCTGCGACTATGTCGTAAGCGGCGGTCAGACAATGAACCCCAGCACGGACGATATTCTGGCGGCTGTTCAGGCTACAAACGCACAGACCGTTTTTGTAATGCCCAACAACAAAAATATAATTATGGCTGCCGAACAGGTAGTTCCCATAGCCGACCGCAGAGTGGTGGTTCTGCCCACAAGAACAGTCCCCCAGGGCATTTGCGCAATGCTCGCATACGACCCCGACATCGACGTTGACGAAAACGCCGAGGAAATGTTCAGAGCATCGCAGAATGTTTCCACCGGCTCGATCACCTATGCGGCGAGAAACAGCGAATACGGCGGCAAGAGGATTACCGAAGGCGATATTCTGGCGCTTGACAACGGTAAGCTTGTATTTACCGACCGTGACCCGATAAAAGCGGCGGTTCATCTTACAAGGTTATGGTTAAAAAAGATACCACAATGGTCACCCTTATTTACGGCGATCAGATAACCGAAAAGAAGGCCGAGGAAACAGCCGATCTGCTCTGCCAGAAGCTCGGCAGAGATGTTGAGGTTTCAATAATCGACGGCGGTCAGCCCGTTTATCATTTTATTATTTCCATCGAGTAATTCTAATTTAAAATGTAAGAGCTGATGTTTGACCGAAAAAAGGTAAAAAACACCGGCTCTTAATTTTTGCATTATTGTAAACAAATCGCCCTATTTATTGACTTATCACCGTTTTTTTTGTATAGTTATTAAGGAAAGGTTCGGAGGTGAGCATACTTGCAAAACTTAGATGTGGCTATTGATCTGGGGACATCGCGTATACGCATTTATCTGCCCGGCAAGGGCGTTGTGCTGGATGAGCCCGCAGTACTGACGGTAGACAGAGATACCGATGAAATAGTAGCCATAGGAACAGAAGCACTGAAAATGCAGGGAAAGCTCTCCGAACGTCTTGCCACCGTTTTCCCGGTAAGGGACGGCGTTATATCCAACTATGGTTTTACCGAGACTCTGCTCACCGAATTTGTACGCGCGGTATGCGGAAGCAAGGTGTTCATGCCCCGCGCGGTTGTATGCGTGCCCAATCTTATAACCGAGCTTGAACAGAGAGCCGTATGTCAGGCGCTGCACAACGCAGGCGCGAGAAAGGTCTGCCTTATAGGCGAGGCTATTGCGGCGGCCATAGGCGCGGATATAGACATTACGGTTCCTCACGGCTGCATGATAGTGGATATCGGCGCGGGAACGACCGACATAGGCGTTATGACGCTCAACGGCATGGCGTCGTTTGACTCTATAAAAGTTGCGGGAAACTCATTTGACAGCGCCATAATCAGATATATGAAAAACAAGCATGACCTTATTATTGGCCCTGTTACCGCGGAAAGAATAAAAAAAGAAATTGGCTGTGCCGTCCCGCGCGATTTTCGAACATACACCCGTGTCAGCGGAAGAAGCGCACTTAACGGTCTGCCGCTGAGCGTGAGCATCGCATCGGATGAGATTGCCGAAGCTTTAGAGGAGCATACCATAGCGATTGTGCGCAGAGTTCAGCACGTTCTGGAAAACACCCCACCCGAGCTAGTGGGCGATATTTATACCGACGGCATAATCCTCACCGGTGGCAGCGCTCAGCTTCACGGCATGGACAGGCTTATCGAGCGAAAAACAAAGCTGAATGTGGTTGTAGCCAACAACCCTTCAAACTGTGCTATTCTCGGCACGGGAGCGGCGCTTAAATATATGGATTCGTACGATAACGACGAGTTTAAAACCAGTCCGCTGCAATTTGCAAAATATTGATTTTTGACCGTCTTTTGACGCAAGGATAAAAATAAAAACCGTAAGGACTTCCCTCTTTCGGAGGTCGTTGCGGTTTTTCGGTATAAGGGAAAAGGAAGGTTATCATGGATAAAGTAAACATAAGTATTTTCGGAAGCTGCGTATCGCGCGACCTTTTTGAGGCTGACAGTATTGCCCACGAGGTTTTTGATATCAAAACCTATGTGGCAAGACAGTCAATTATTTCCGCTCTTTCAAAACCCGTTTCCGATGTGTGCGAGGAGGATATACACCTTGACTCGGCCTTTCAGCGCAGAATGGTGCTCGGCGATCTGCACAAGGACGCCTTTGAAAAGCTGGCGGGCGACGGCAGCGAATATCTGCTTGTAGATATGGTGGACGAGCGTCTGGGCGTGTGTCTGCTGGGCGAGAGCGTAATAACCCTTTCCACCGAGCTTGTGGGATGCGGATATGTTGAAAATCCCGCCTCTCTGCGTATTCGTCCCTCGGCGGCAAACGGGGAGATTTTTGTAAACGGCAAAAATCTAAAAGATTACTGCAAAGAATTTGCGCAGAAGATTCTTGCTATTTATCCCGAGGATAAAATTATTATCCACCGTGCGCTGGGCGTGTTTGATTATTTTGATGAAAACGGTCAGCAGGTTTCTTTTCCCGATGACCAGAAGGCAAAATGCCAGAATATGAACCGCACGCTTGGCATTATGTACGATGCGCTTTCGGGTGCGATGCCCGGCGCAAAGGTCATTGACACAAAGGGTCATTTTATAGCTGACCAAAACCATAAATGGGGACTGAGCATAATCCACTACGAAGAGGATTACTACCGCTATGTTCTTAATGAAATATGCCGCATTACCGGAGCGCAGGCGACAATTTCCCTAGGCGAGAGAGCGCAGGCTTTTGAAAACGAGTTAAAAGCAGCGCAAACAGAATCTGAGGAAAAAGCTGAATCCCAGGCTGATGGGCTTCTTTCAAAAGCAAAAGGCGTTGAGAGCGTGACGGGAAGAGGTCTGATGATAGGCGTAAAAATAAAAGGCGACCTCAAAAAAGCGGTCTCGTTCTGCCTTAACAACGGAGTCGTCGTACTTACGGCGAAAGACAAGATAAGGCTGCTCCCGGCGCTCAACATACCGGATGAATTACTGTTAAAAGCGCTC
>JAFRVM010000168.1 GCA_017438505.1 Clostridia bacterium
CCTGACGTTATGGAACGCATAAAGAGCATAGCTGCCGAGCAGGAGCTGCTTGTGCCTGATATGCCCGTTGCGGGCAACGAGATTTTTGACAGAAAATACTGCGAGGAAAACAAAGACAAACTTGACAGGGTTTATAATCTGCTTGCCGACGGGCAGTCCCGCAGGGTTTTTGAAGCGGTAATCGACTTTAAACTCAGCGGCAGAATTGATCAATTAATAGATTGCGAAACAACTCCTGCCGAGGCTTTTGAAAATATTATAAAACCCACGGACAGCGAGATTTTTGTGGATTTGGGCGCCTATAACGGAGATACGGTTGCCGAGTTTCTTGCTTTTGGCAAAGCAAATAAAATATATGCCGTCGAGCCCGACGCCAGAAACTTTAAAAAGCTCACGGCAAATACAGCAGAACTTCAAAGCTGCGTCTGTGTTAACGCGGCGGTAAGCGATAAGCCCGGCAAGGTGCATTTTAGTGCAAAGAGCGGGCGCAACTCCGCTATATTGGGCGAGGGAAGCAAGATCGACTGCGTAAGCGTGGACAGTCTGCTTTGCGGCAATCCCGCAACATACATTAAAATGGATGTTGAGGGCGCGGAGGGCTCCGCTGTCTGCGGCGCGCGGCAGACCATTGAAAAATACAAGCCCAAAATGCTTATATCTTGCTATCACCGCTCGTGCGATTTATTCGATATACCCGAAAGGGTGCTGAAGGTGCGCCCCGATTACAAGATATTTATGCGCCATTACCCGTACATTCCCGCATGGGACACGGCGTTTTACTTCGTATAACATAAAACAACTCCCGTAGGAGGAAAAACCACCTGCGGGAGTTGTTTTATTTTACAATCGGGCCGAAATGAATGTTAAGAATAACAATCCCCGCGGCGACGGCAATAGTTAGCGCTATTGCAATATAATCGACCGTGTGCAGTTTGAAAACTTTAAGGTGTGTTCTGCCCTCGCCGCCGTTGTAACAGCGGCACTCCATGGCCACCGCAAGGTCAAAGGCTCTGCGCAGCGAGGAGACAAACAAAGGTATAAGCACAGGAACAAGCGCCTTGACCTTTTTTATTATCGAGCCGCTTTCAAGGTCTGCGCCCCGTGCCTTCTGCGCGTCCATTATCTTCTGGGTTTCCTCAAGCAAAGTAGGAACAAACCGCAGGGCAATGGTCATCATCATGGCAAGCTCGTGTACCTTAAAGCCTATCTTGCTCAGCGGAGCGAACAGCCTCTCAATTGCCGCGGTAAGGTCGGTGGGAGAGGTAGTGTATGTAAGCGCCGAGCTGGTAATAATAAGGCATACAAGGCGCAGCATGATAAACAGGCTCTGATACAGGCCCTCTACCGTGATTTTTATCTTCCACCACTGCCACAGCACTGTGCCGTCCATGTAAAACATATTGAGTATGGCGGTAAAGATAACCAGAAACCATATGGCTTTAAGTCCTTTGAAGTAAAGCTTTGGCGATATTCCGGAAAAGGCTACTATCGCTGCGGTGAAAATAATGACCGCGGCAAGCGAGTAGAAGTTTTTGGCAATAAAAATAAATACAATAAATACAACCGTAAGTACAAGTTTAACGCGGGCGTCCATGCGGTGAATAAAGGATGTTCCCGGGAAAAACTGACCGATGGTGATATCATTCAGCATCCCTTCACCCCCGCAAATATTTTTTTGAGCTGGTCGGCGGCGTCCTCAACCGTGTAAACGCCGGTATCGACAGGCATACCCATATCGCGCAGAAGCAGAAATGTTTTTGTAACGTCAGGCACCTGCAACCCTATCTGTTCAAGCTCACGCGAGTGTCGAAAGACCCTCTCGGTGGTGTCAAAAAACATAAGTCTGCCTTTATTTAATACAAGAACTCTGTCTGCGTGCTCGGCGATATCCTCCATCGAATGTGATACAAGCAGAACGGTAGTGCCTGTCTGTTTGCGGTACTGATTGATTTGCTCCAGTATTTCATCTCTGCCGCCGGGGTCGAGACCTGCCGTTGGCTCGTCTAAAATTAAGATTTTCGGCATCATGGCAATTACGCCGGCAATGGCGGCGCGGCGTTTCTGTCCGCCCGAAAGGTCAAAGGGGGATTTTTCCAGCAGATCCTCTGAGAGACCTGTAAACTTTGCGGCGTACCGAACCCGCTCTTTAATCTCGCTTTCACCGAGTCCCATATTAGTGGGGCCGAAGGCGATATCCTTGTATACCGTCTCATCAAAGAGCTGATGCTCGGGATACTGGAAAACAAGTCCCACCTTAAAGCGCACATCGCGCAGGCTGCCTCCCTTACGGTGGATATCCTGCCCCATAACAAAGACCTT
The DNA here is from genome assembly GCA_017438505.1 of Clostridia bacterium. GTDB lineage: Bacteria > Bacillota > Clostridia > Oscillospirales > Acutalibacteraceae > RGIG2835. The sequence continues at coordinate 2,320 of JAFRVM010000168.1, forward strand.
GCCGCCTGTCGGCTTTAAAAGACCGTTGAGGTGCTGGACAAGGGTGGATTTTCCCGAACCGGTGTGACCGATTATTCCAATAAACTCGCCTTCGCTTACCGTGATGCTTATATCGTCAATGGCGGTCTTTTCAAACGGAGTGCCCGGGCTGTATACAAAACGCAGATGTTCAGTTTTCAGAATTTCCACCGTAGCACCTCCAGTATTTGTATATTGCTTCGGCGCACTGCTCGGGACTCAGCACGCTCGCACCGAGATAAAAACCTCTTTTTTTAAGTTCTTCGGCAAGCGCGGAAGCCTGAGGAATATCGAGATTATGCCCGCGCATAAAAGCGCTGTCGGAGAAAATCTCCGCGGGGGGGCCTTCCCTGATTATTTCGCCGTTATCCATTATAACAATGCGGTCTGCACGCGCCGCCTCGTCCATGTTGTGGGTGATGAGCACCACCGCGATGTTCTTTTGGCGGCAGAGCTTTTCTATTGTGTTCATAACCTCGCGTCTGCCCGAGGGGTCGAGCATAGCCGTAGGCTCGTCAAAAACAATGCAGTCGGGCTCCATGGCGATAACGCCGGCAATGGCTACGCGCTGCTTTTGTCCGCCCGAGAGCTTGTGGGGAGCATGGGTGCGGTAGTCGTACATGTCGACAGTCTTTAGAGCCTCGTCCACACGCCTGCGAATTTCCTTGGGGTCTATACCTAAGTTTTCCGGACCGAAGGCCACGTCCTCCTCGACGATTGTGGCAACAATCTGGTTGTCGGGATTCTGCAGCACCATACCCACCTGCTGGCGTATGGCGAACTTGAGACTTTCGTCCTCGGTATCCATATTGCGCACGTACACCTTTCCGCCGGAGGGCAGAAGCATTGCGTTGAAATGCTTGGCAAGGGTGGATTTTCCCGAGCCGTTGTGTCCGAGCAGGGCGACAAACTCTCCGGGAGTTATCTCTATATTTACATTTTTCAGTACATTTACGCTTTCTTCCTCTTCCGAGTAGGAAAAGCATAAATTTTGGGTTTTAATAAATGCGCCGTCCAATTTATCAGTCCCTTTCCCAAATTGAGGTCGAACCGCATGGCAGTATTAAGCTGGAATCGGAAACAGGCAGACCTATTTCGTCGGCCGTGCATTTTCCGCCGAGCTTTTTGCAGAGCAGAGTATTTTGAATATACTCCATAACCGAAGGACTAAGCCCGGTTGTGTATGAGTTGATTATAAAAAAGAGCGGGTCATCGGAGAGCACCTGCCTGCACAGCTCGACAAGGGAGTAAATCTGCTCTTCGATTTTCCAGACCTCGCCGCCCGGTCCTCTGCCATAGGAGGGCGGATCCATAATTATTGCGTCGTAGTGCTTGCCGCGGCGGATCTCACGCTGGACAAACTTTACACAGTCGTCAACTATCCACCGTTGGGGAAGCTCGGCAAAGCCGGAAAGCGCCGTATTCTCCTTTGCCCATGCCGTCATACCCTTTGAAGCGTCAACGTGGCAGACGACAGCGCCCGCGTCAAGGCAGGCAAGGGTAGCTCCGCCGGTATATGCGAAAAGATTGAGAACGCTTATATCCTTGCGGCCACTCTGTCTGATTTTTCTGCGCATCCAGTCCCAGTTGGCCGCCTGCTCGGGGAATACCCCGACGTGCTTAAAGCCCATAGGCTTTACATTAAAGGAAAGAGAGTCGTAGGATATTCTCCATATATCGGGAACTTTTTTGTATGTTTCCCAGTTTCCGCCGCCCGAAGAGGAACGAAAATACCTGGCGTGAGCCTTATTCCATAAGGGGTTTGTTTTTGGCGTCTGCCAGATTATCTGGGGGTCGGGACGGATCAGGATGATATCGCCCCAGCGTTCAAGCCGCTCGCCCGAGGAGGCGTCGATAAGCTCGTAATCCTTCCAGTTTTCCGAATATCTCATTTTATATATCTGTCCTTTATAACTTTGGAAATTTCAAGCGCGAGCTCGCTTATGTGCTCGTAGTCACTGCCATATGCTAATACGGAAATTGTGCTGTCCTTTTCGGAGGATTTGAGCAAAATCTCGCCCTCTCCGTCAAGCTCCTTTTCCGCATCTTTTACCGCCGAAGCGATAACCCTGTCTTTTTTGTACTTTTCAAGTGAGGCGGCCGGAACTTTAATGGAAACCGAAAAAGGTTTGTAAAAATAGATATCGCGGGTGAGTTCGGAAAAGCTCTCTCCGGTAAGTACCATAAGTGAGCAGAGCATCACCGCTGTGCGCAG
>JAFRVM010000169.1 GCA_017438505.1 Clostridia bacterium
ATCACCATGCAGTCGGTTGCCGAGCCCTACATAAGAAACAAGGCCATGCGCCATTTTGAAAAGGGCAGAGTTGCTATTTTCGGCTGCGGCACGGGCAACCCCTTCTTTTCCACCGATACCGCGGCGGCTCTGAGAGCGGCCGAGATTGAGGCCGACATAATTTTCAAGGCAACAATGGTTGACGGCGTATATGACAAAGACCCCAAGCTGTATCACGACGCCGTTAAATTTGACGAGATAACCTTTAAAGAGGTTCTGGACAGGGGACTGAGCGTTATGGACGGTACTGCCGCGGCTATGTGTCACGACAGTAAAATACCGGTGCTTGTATTCAACGTAGACCATCCCGAAAACATCTTAAAGGCGGTCTGCGGCGAACCGATAGGCACAATTGTAAGGGAGGATTAAATTATGCAGACAGTTTTTGATTATTCGCAGGAGCACATGGAAAAAACCTTTTCCTCGCTGGAAAGAGAATACCGCACAATCAGAGCGGGCAGAGCCAATCCCGCGGTTCTGGAAAAGCTCTCGATAGATTATTACGGAACACCCACGCCTGTCAACCAGATGGCGGCGGTCAATGTTGCCGAGGCAAGAGTTCTTACCATTCAGCCGTGGGACGCTTCGGCGCTCAAGCTTATCGAAAAGGCCATTCAGGCTTCCGATATAGGCATCAATCCTCAGAACGACGGCAAAATTATCCGTTTGGTTTTCCCGCCTCTTACCGAGGAACACCGTAAAAACCTTGTCAAAGACGTTCGCAAGTATGCCGAAAACGCCAAAGTCGCAACCCGCAACGTAAGACGCGACGCCATTGAAAAGCTCAAGGGCTTAAAGAAAAACGGCGATATTACAGAGGACGATCAGAAGGACGGCGAAAAGGAAATTCAGGAAAAGACCGATAAGTTTATCAAAAAGATAGACGCTCTTGCCGCCGAAAAAGAAAAAGAAATACTGGAAATATAGGTTAATGCTTGTGGGCTGTTGTTTATTACGGCAGCCCACAAAAGGCGTTTTTAAGAGGGGCTGTTTATGGCTAAAAAAAAGGACTCAACTTTAATTGTGGACAGGGCAAACAGAATTTTGCCCGAGCATATCGGCATAATTATGGACGGAAACGGGAGATGGGCAAAAAAACGTCTGCTTCCCCGTCCGGCAGGTCACCGCGAAGGAGCGCAGACCTTCCGTAAAATCGCGAGATACTGCAACAACATAGGCATAAAGGTGCTTACCGTTTACGCCTTTTCAACCGAAAACTGGAAGCGTCCCGCCTCTGAGGTGGACGCTCTTATGAAACTCTTTAAGGAATACCTGCAGGAGGCTCTGCGGGATTTTCGTGAGGAAAATATACGAACACGCTTTGTGGGCGACCGCTCGCCCTTCTCGGCGGAACTGCAGGAGCTTATGCGCGAGACCGAGGAACTCTCGGCGGATAAGACCGGAATGACCCTGAATATCGCCATGAATTACGGCGGCAGGGCGGAGCTTTGCACGGCAATTAAACAAATTGCAGCAGAAATTAAAGACGGGAAAATAACGTCGGAAAGCATAGATGAAAAGATGATTTCCGATTATCTGTATACGGCGGGTCAGCCCGACCCCGACCTTATTATTCGTCCCAGCGGCGAATACCGCACGTCAAACTTCCTTTTGTGGCAGAGCGCATATTCGGAATATGTGTTTATGGATGAGATTTTATGGCCTGATTTTACGACAGAAAATCTTGAAGAGGCCATTGATATTTACTGCATGAGAAATCGCAGATTTGGAGGAGTATAAAAATGAAGGTTAGAATATTATCGGCGACTGTGGGAATTTTGTTGCTGGCCGGTGTTGTGGTTCTTTCTATGTATTATCCCTTTGCGTGGAATATCGCCATTGCAATTTTGACCGGCACAGCCGTACACGAGGCGGTAACCGGAACGCATTGCTGCCGCTCGAAGCTCATCCGTCAGATTTCGGTTGTTTACGGCGCGAGCCTTTCGCTTCTTGTGCTGCTTCGTCACGGCAGCCTTTTGATAATCGCCGCCGCGACAATGCTTTACATAATGGCAGTTTTTGTCATAGGAATGAAGCAGAACGACAATGTTAACTTCAAGCAGGTTTCAAGCGTTTTAAGTCTTACCATTCTCATTGCCTGCACATTCCTGTGCATAACCTTTGTCAGACAGTTTGAAGGATTGAAGATGGCTCTGCTTATGGTGGCTATCGCCTGGCTTACCGATACATTCGCCCTCTTTTCGGGCATGCTTTTCGGCAAGCATAAGCTCTCGCCGGTTATCAGTCCCAAAAAGACGGTTGAAGGCGCCGTAGGCGGCTTTATTATGTGCATAGCGCTCTGCATGCTCGGCTGCTGGCTGTATGCCGAAAAGGTGCGCGGCGGAGAGATCTGCATAGATTTACTTAATCTTGGCATCGTCACCGCTGTTTGCTCGGTGGTTTCCATGATAGGCGACCTTTCGTTTTCTTTTGTCAAGAGATACTACAAAATAAAAGACTACGGAAAAATCATGCCGGGACACGGCGGCGTGCTCGACCGTTTTGATTCGGTTTTGTTTGTCGCCCCTGTATTTTTGATTTTATGCCAGTATCTGCCGTTTGTCGGTGAGGTCGTTAAATGCAATTAATAAAAGGTATAAAAAGGCATAAGATACGGAGAAAATAAGATGTATAATAATCTTTCAATACTCGGTTCAACGGGCTCAATAGGTACGCAGGCGCTCGATGTCGCCCGCCTTTTGGGACTAAATATTAAAGCTCTTACGGCAAACAGCAATGTTGGGCGCCTTGAGGAGCAGATGCGCGAATTTAAACCGGAGTTTGTAGCCGTTACAGACGAAAACGCGGCAAAGGATTTAAAGGTGCGCACCGCAGATCTGGGAATAGAGATAGACACCGGCATGGACGGGCTGTGCCGCGCCGCGGCGTGGGATAGCGCCGATATGACCCTCAATTCGGTTGTCGGCATGGTGGGTCTTACCCCGACTCTGGCGGCAATCGAGGCGAAAAAAGAGATCGCCCTTGCAAATAAAGAGACTCTTGTCGCCGGAGGCAGCATAGTTACTGCGGCCGCAAAGAAAAACGGAGTAAACATTCTGCCTGTTGACAGCGAACACTCGGCTATTTTCCAGTGCCTTCAGGCGATGCACGACAAAAAGACCCTGAAAAGGCTTATTCTGACAGCCTCGGGCGGACCGTTTTTCGGAAAGAAAATAGACCAGCTTCGTAATGTCACCCGCGAGCAGGCTCTCAACCATCCTACATGGAGTATGGGAGGTAAAATAACCATCGACTCTGCTACAATGATGAACAAGGGACTTGAGATTATTGAAGCGGCATGGCTTTTTGATATGAAGCCTGAGGATATCGACGTTGTTATCCACCGCGAGAGCATTGTTCATTCGCTCATTGAGTTCTGTGATAATTCGGTGCTGGCGCAGATGGGTCTGCCCGATATGAGAATACCCATCCAGTACGCTATCACCTATCCGATGAGATACCCCTCGCCGGTCGGTCAGCTTGACCTTGCAAAGTGTGTGGCCCTCAGCTTCTATACTCCCGACTACGAGACCTTCAAGTGTATGTCGGTATGCAAAGAGGCAATCAGAAAAGGCGGACTTTTCCCCGCGGCGGCAAACGGAGCAAACGAAAAGGCGGTAGAGCTGTTCCTTGCGGGAAAGATAGGATTTACCGATATCGGAGACCTTGTCGAAGCCGCGGCAAACGCTCAAAGCCGGACGCAGGGCGAACTTACGCTTTCACAGATACTCGACGCCGACAAGGCCGCGCGCGAGTTTGTGGAAACGCACATAAAATAACCCGAATTTATAAAGGTGGATTGATTTATGGTAACTGCGCTTATAGTTGTAGTGGCAATACTGCTCTTTTTAATGGTAGTGCTTATACATGAATTCGGACATTTTCTTTTCGCTAAACTTAATGGCGTAAAGGTAAATGAGTTTTCAATCGGAATGGGACCAAAGCTCTTCGGCTTTAACGGAAAAGAGACGGTTTATTCATTCAGACTTCTGCCCATAGGCGGTTACTGCGCCATGGAGGGCGAGGACGCCGAGAGCGACAGCCCCACGGCCTTTGGCAACAAAAAGGTGTGGCAAAGACTGCTTATTGTTGCCGCCGGGGCTATTTTCAATATTATTCTCGGGCTTTTGTTCATGTTCATTATAGATGTTCAGGAGCCGGTTTACACGTCTACCACTATTGCTACCTTTACCGAGGACGCCGCAAGCGAGAAATCCGGCCTGCAGGTGAACGATAAAATAGTAAAGGTCAATAACTATGCTGTTTTCTGCGCTACCGACCTGAGCTTTGCCCTCCAGACCGACCCGGGCAACGACGGCGTTATGGATATAACGGTAGTGCGTGACGGCAAAAAGGTAAAGCTTGAAAACATAACCTTCGACACCTTTACCGACGAGTCTTCCGGAAGACCGGTAACCCAGATAGATTTTAAGGTCTACGGACTAAAGCGCACATTCGGAAGGGTATTTTCGCAGACCTTCCTTGATACAGTCGCAATGACCAGAGTGGTATACAAGAGTCTTGCAATGCTGCTGACCGGACAGGCAGGCTTCGGCGACCTTGCGGGACCAGTGGGAACGGCAAGCGTAATAGGTCAGGTTGCAAAGATGGGCTTTAAAGAGAGCTTTGCGGCAGGCGTAAACAATATACTCAACATTATGGCGCTTATCACCGTAAACCTCGGAGTATTTAACCTTCTGCCCCTGCCTGCGCTCGACGGCGGACGCATAATTTTCCTGCTTATTGAAGCTGTAAGAGGCAAGCCGATAAATCCCAAATACGAGGGCTGGGTACATGCCGCGGGGCTGGCGCTGCTGCTTCTTTTGATGGTTGCGGTAACATTCAACGACATACTAAGACTTATTCGCGGCGGCTGAGTGTCGCCCTGAAATAAAACGGGAGAGACTTTTATTATGATAGAAAGACGCACTTCAAAAAAGGTTAAGGTTGGAGATATTTTTGTCGGCGGGGACGCTCCCATAGCGGTGCAGTCCATGCTCAACGTGCCTGCCTCCAATGTGCAGGGAAATGTGGAGCAGGCCATAAGGCTCGAAAAGGCAGGCTGCGATATTGTTCGCACCGCCGTGCCTGCGCAAAAAAATGTAAACCTTATCGAAGCGCTAAAGAGCAGTATTACCATTCCCGTTGTCGCGGATATCCATTTTGATTATAAAATCGCGCTGGAATGCGCGGCGGCGGGTGTGGATAAAATAAGAATAAACCCCGGCAACATTGGCGATGACGCTCGTGTTCACGAGGTGGTAAAGGCCTGCCGCGCTAAAAATATTCCCATAAGAATAGGGGTAAACTCAGGCTCGGTTGAAAAGAACATACTTGCAAAGTACGGTCACCCCACTGCCGAAGCCCTTTGCGAGAGCGCCATGTACCATGTATCGCTGCTTGAAAAATTTGATTTTGACGATATTGTAATCTCTATAAAATCGAGCGATGTGCCCACCATGATAAAGGCATATCAGCTCACGGCCGAGCGGTGTACATACCCTCTGCACTTAGGCGTTACCGAGGCGGGTACCGAGAGAATGGGCATAATAAAATCCGCCGCAGGAATCGGCGCATTGCTTGCGCAGGGCATAGGGGACACGATAAGAGTATCGCTGACCGCCGACCCCACAAAGGAGATAGAGGCGGGAAAAGATATTTTGTCGGCGCTCGGACTAAAAAAAGAGGGCATAACCTTTGTGTGCTGTCCCACCTGCGGAAGAACGCAGGTTGACCTTATAGGCCTTGCAAACCGCGCTCAGGAGGCCTTAAAGGATGTTAAAAAGAATATTAAAGTGGCAATTATGGGCTGTGTGGTAAACGGTCCGGGCGAAGCTCGTGAAGCCGATATCGGCATAGCGGGCGGCGACGGCTGCGGACTTATTTTCAAAAAAGGGGAAATTCTGCGCAAGGTGCCCGAGGAGCAGCTTCTTGACGAGCTGCTGGCTGAAATTGAAAAGATGTAACCTTATTTGCGTTTGGGAGGACGTATGAACAGTAGTTTTAATGATATTTTCGGTGCTTTTGTTTCAAAGCTTCCCGCAGGCTTTGAGGATGCGCAGATTGAAAAGATGACCGTCAGCAAAAGCTCCGGCAGTATTGAGGCGGTCGTGGCATTTAAAAATGTTATTAAATGCCATGACCTTTTGTCTGTCTCCAAAAAAATCTGCAAGACGGCGGGACTTGAAAGGGTCGATATAAGCCCGGTTTTTCCCGCCGAAAAATTTGATAAAAACGCGGTATTTGCCGTTTTAGAATATATAAAAAATAAAGTTCCCGCAGTTAACGGGACTTTTTTGGGCTGTGATGTAATAATTGAGGACGGTACGGTCAGGTTCGGGCTTAAAAACGGCGGGGTTTCCATGCTCAAAATGCTCGATTTCGAAAATGTCTTCTGCGGTTTTGTAAGAGATATGTTCGGACTGGATATCACGGTCGAGCTGGGCGGGGTTACCCGTGTAAATGCGGTCGATTATTCCTACCACAGCGAATTTTATACCGAGCAGGATACCGGCGAGGAAAATATTTATGAGGATATTCCTCTGCCGGACGACGATTTTGCACCGCCCCCCGAGGAAAATATTCCGTTTGATATTTCGCCCGAAATTCTTGCCGAAGAGCCCAAAAAGAAAAAGTCTCCCCAGACCAAAAAGATTGTCAAAAAAGATAAAGGCGACCTGCCCTTTGACCCCGAGAGCGTAAAACCGCTTTTAGGTTCTGTGCCCAAGGGCAAACTGACGCGTCTTTCGGATCTTACTCCCGAAACCACAAAGGCGACCGTATGGGGCGAGATTTTTGAGATCGACTCAAAGCCGACAAAAGACGGCAAAAGCTTTATTGTGATGGTCAGCATAACAGATAAGACCAATTCCACCGCCGTTAAATTCTTCCTGCCCAAAAAGCAGGAGGAGGTTTTGGACGTACTTAAAAAGGGAACCTGCATACTGACCGAGGGCACATATTCCAACGACCGTTTTTACGGCGATTATACATTTCTGGTGCGCAGCATTGCCACCGTTAAAAAGAGAAAACCCAAAGATGACGCTCCGGTAAAGCGCGTGGAGCTGCATCTTCATACAAATATGTCCATGATGGACGGCATGAATGACGCCGCCGACCTTATCGGCAGAGCCGCCGACTGGGGACACAGGGCGGTCGCCATTACCGACCACGGCGTATTGCAGTCCTACCCGGCTGCCATGAACGCTGCTGCCGATCTTGCCAAAAAAGGCGTAAATATCAAGATAATTTACGGCGTAGAGGCTTATTTTGTCAACGATGACGGCGGGGAGAGCTATAAAGATTTAAAATCCTATCACATGATTATTCTTGTAAAGAATATGACGGGACTTAAAAACCTATATAAGCTTGTTTCAAAGGCTCATCTTGATTATTATTACAAGCGTCCCCGCACTCCCAAAAGCGAGCTTATAAAATTGCGCGAGGGACTTATTATAGGCAGCGCCTGCGAGGCGGGCGAGCTTTACCGCGCGATTTTAGAGGGCGAAAGCTTTGAGCGGCTTTGCAAAATTGCCGAGTTTTACGATTTTCTGGAGATCCAGCCAAACGGCAACAACGCCTTTCTGGTGCGCAGCGGCAAGGTTGCGGACGAAGAAGGTCTTAATAACATCAACCGCAAAATCATCGAGCTTGCCGACACCCTGGGCAAGCCGGTCGTGGCTACCGGCGACGTACACTTTTTA
>JAFRVM010000170.1 GCA_017438505.1 Clostridia bacterium
ATTATTGTAAGTATTCTTTATAAAGCCTCGCCCGACGAGGTCAAGCTGCTCATGGTTGACCCCAAAATGGTCGAGCTGGGCGTTTACAACGGAATTCCCCATCTGCTTGTACCGGTAGTTACCGACGCCAAAAAGGCGGCGGGCGCACTTGCGTGGGCTGTCACCGAGATGATGCGCCGCTACCAGACCTTTGCCGATAACGACGTGCGCAATATATCCGGCTACAACTCTCTTGCCGACATTACCGAGGGCATGAAGAGAATGGAGCAGATCGTAATTATCATCGAAGAGCTTGCCGACCTTATGATGGTTTCCCCCCACGAGGTTGAGGACTCCATTTTCCGTCTTGCACAGATGGCAAGAGCGGCGGGAATGTACCTTATTATTGCCACTCAGCGTCCTTCGGTTGACGTTATCACCGGCGTTATAAAGGCAAATATCCCCAGCCGAATCGCATTTGCGGTATCCTCGCAGGTCGACTCGCGCACAATTATCGACACCGCCGGCGCGGATAAGCTGCTTGGCAGAGGCGATATGCTCTTTTTGCCTATGGGCGAATCGAAAACCAAGCGTATTCAGGGCTGCTTTGTCTCTGACGAAGAGATCGAGCGGGTTGTGGAATACATAAAGAAACGTCACGATACCGAATACGATGAGGAAATCTCTCAGGAGATAGACCATCAGGCCGAGCTTGCCGCCGCAAAGGGCAAGGGCAGCAAGGCGGCCGCCGAGGAAGGCTCGGAGGGCATAGAGGTGGATGACCTTATGATGCAGGCCGTCGAATTTGTCGTGGACGCCGGTCAGGCCTCTACATCAATGCTTCAGCGACGTCTGCGCGTGGGCTATGCAAGAGCCGGCAGACTTATTGACGAGATGGAGCAGATGGGCATTGTAGGCCCGCACGAGGGTTCAAAGGCCCGCACCGTACTTATGACAAAAACTCAGTTTTTGGAGTGGAAGGCAAACGGAGCGTCCGTTCCGGGCACGGAAGAATCTTCCGACAGTGAAGAATAAAATATTGTAATAAAATACCCTCGTCCCGGCGTATACTTAATCGGGGTGAGGGTATGAACACATCAAAGCCAAAAGATTTAAAACTTTACGGCACATCATTTTTAGCGATAAGCGCATCGGCTTTGCTTATTTTGGGCAGTGCTGCCGCTCAGGTAGACAAAAATGTACTGCTTTCAGGGGCGGTCGAGATGCAGTGCCGTCCGCTTTCATATTATGCCGAGACCGATATTTTCTCTGGCGAGGGCGTTTTTGACGATGTCACCGCCGTTCCCGCGGGGATTTCTCTTGAAAAACCGCCTGTGGATATAGGTTTTTGCCCTCCTCTTAAAAAGGGCAGACACACCTCGCTTTTCGGATTTCGTCTCAATCCCGTGAGCGGGATATATAAATTCCACAAGGGCTACGATATCGCCGCGCCCTACGGTACGCCCATTTTAGCTGTGGCGGACGGAACGGTGAGCAAGGTGGGGTTTGATAAAAAGGGTTACGGCAATTTTGTTATATTGCAGCACTCGGACGGGGTAAAATCAATTTACGCCCACTGCTCCAAGGTGCTTGTAAAAAAGGACGATAAGGTGACTGCCGGGCAGACCGTAGCCAAGGTGGGCTCAACGGGCGGATCTACCGGAAATCATCTGCATATAGAGATTGAAATCGGCGGCGTAAAATACGACCCCGAATGGTTTTTCGGCGGTATTTACGGTTGAGTTTTTGTATTTTCGGCTGTCGTATCAGTGTGGATTTTTTGTTTTTCGCTGTTCTTGCCTTCGGGTTTTGCTGCGACGGCGGCGGATATTTGGGGCTTACCTTTTTATGCGCTATTGCGCATGAGGCGGGACATATTTTTGCCATGCTTTTGTGCGGCGTGCCGCCTGTCTGTATATTGTTTGAGCCCTTTGGGGCGGCCATAAAATGTCCCGGCAGTAATTTTTTACCGGAGAAATTACAGATTGTAATATTTCTTACGGGAGCTTTTGTAAATTTTGCGCTTGCGGGCATTGCGTTTTTGATGTTTGGCGAATGCCCCTTTTTTTGGATAAACGCCGCACTGGGGATTTTCAATTTACTGCCCATTGCTCCGCTTGACGGCGCGAACGCGCTGGAGTGTCTGCTTGGCGTGTTTTTGGGCGAAAAAAGAGCGAATCTATATGAAAAAATAATTTCGGCGGCTTTTTTGCTGCCTTTTGCGATATTTGCGTTTTCCGCTGCGTTAAAAAATAAAGGCAATTTCTCCGTTTTGTTTGTCTGTCTGTACCTTTGCGGCATCTTTCTGGCAGACTGCGGAGTAATGAAAGGAAATAAAAATGTATCCTAAAGAGATGGAAAAGCTTTTGCTTAAAGCTCAAAAACCCGGAAGATATGTCGGCGGCGAGCCAGGGGAGGTAATCAAGGATAAATCCAAGGTTTTTATCCGCTTTGCCTTCTGCTTTCCCGATACATACGAGATAGGAATGTCCCATCTGGGCATTAAAATATTATACGGACTGTATAACAGTCAGCCCGACACCTGGTGCGAGAGGGTTTTTGCCCCGTGGACCGATATGGAGGAGCTTATGCGCTCCCATAGCATTCCTCTTTACGGTCTTGAGAGCGGCGATGCCATAAATGATTTCGACTTTTTGGGCTTTACCTTGCAGTATGAGCTGAGCTACACAAATATGCTCAATATGCTCGACCTTGCCGGCGTCCCGCTGCGCGGCGAGCAGCGCCCCGATCTGACTCCGCTCGTCATCGCGGGCGGCACGGCGATGTACAACTGCGAGCCGATCGCGGACTTCATCGACCTTGCGCTTCTCGGCGAGGGCGAGGAGCAGATCGTCGAGGTCATCGAGCTCTACCGTCAGGCAAAGCGCGAGGACTGGGACAAGCACACGTTCCTCTGTAAAGCGTGCCACCTTGACGGCGTTTATGTTCCAAGCCTCTATGATGTTAC
>JAFRVM010000171.1 GCA_017438505.1 Clostridia bacterium
CAGCTTCCGCTCTCGAGCAGAGCGGTAATTTTTTCTAGGCGTTCCAAAGCCTTCTCAAAGGTCATATCCTTTGGTATTTCATACTTCATCTTTATATGTAAGGCAGAAAAACTGCCGTCCTTTCAAGTTAAATTTTTTCGGTTTTTTCAACCCGGCATACCGCGCTGCCGTCATAAAATCTGACCTCTATCTCATCGCACTGCGAAATCTGTGAGACAGAGCGTACCACGCCGCCGTTCTTTTTTACGACCGAAAAGCCGTTTTCAAGAATTTTCAGCGGACTGTATGCTTCCAGCCTTGTTGTGCACAGCTCAAATTTATTCTTAGTATCTTTGATGTATCCGCCAAAGCAGTCGTCAAGCGCTTTTTCCGTCATCGAAAGCCTTGCCCGCCTGTCCAGGACATAATAATCCATAGAAACAAGGCAGGGCTTTTGAGTAAGGAGAGCAAGCTTCGCGGTCTGCGCATCCACAAAGGAATAAAGAGCCCTTTTGCATTGGGAAACCATAAGCGCTATATTTCTTTTAAGCTCGTCACAGTCGGGAACGCATAATTCCGCCGCCGCTGACGGCGTGGGAGCACGCAAATCGGCGACAAAATCGGCAATTGTAAAATCGGTCTCGTGCCCGACGGCCGAAACAACAGGGATATTCGATGCGGCAATCGCCCTTGCTACCCCTTCGCTGTTGAATGCCCACAAATCTTCGATAGAGCCGCCGCCTCTGCCGACAATAAGCACATCGGCGGCCTTTTTTGCGTTAAATCTGTTAATTGCTTCAATTATCTGTGGCGGAGCTTCATCTCCCTGAACAAGCACCGGAGCGATAATTATTTTAGCAATCGGGAACCTGCGGGATATTATGTTTTCGATGTCTCTTCTGGCCGCTCCGCTGCCCGATGTCACAACGCCTATTCGCATAGGATAGCGAGGCAAAGGCTTTTTGCGGGACGGGTCGAAAAGTCCCTCTTTTTCCAGCTTGTCTTTTAGCTGCTGATAAGCAAGATAAAGCTCGCCTATTCCGTCGGGCAGCATCTCGTCGCAGTAAATCTGATACCCGCCCGTTTTTTCGTAAAGCGAGACCCGGCACCGAACTATTACCTTCATTCCGTTTTCGGGCCTGAAGGCAAGCGATTTTGCGCTGCCGCTGAACATTACAGCCTGTACGCAGGCGTTTTCATCCTTTAAGCTGAAGTACAGATGACCCGAGGCGTAAGTGCCCTTAAAGTTGGAAATCTCACCCTTTACATAGAGATTACGCAGTAAAAAGTCGTCCTCCAGCTTGGATTTGACATACATATTTAAACTTGTGACCGAAACAATACGCATTTCACTCACACAAATTTCCTCCGTGAGCCAGTGCAGCCAGAATTGCAATCCCCGCGGCGTTATCGCAGGAAAATTCAGGCGTTGCAAAACAGCAGTCAAACTTATCTGCCAGAATATTTTGAATTATCATATCGGACATAACCCCTCCGGCGTAAACAACCGGTAATTTGCCGTACACCAAAAGCAGACCTTTTGTCATATTCTCAATGGCTGCGGCTATGCTCTCAAGGCAGAAGCGTGCTATAAATTCCGGCGGCTGACCGTCATTTTTTAGTTTTGCGCACTGATTTTCAAGTCCCGAAAGACTGCAGTTGTTTTCTTTAAGTACCGGGCGCGTGCTGATTTTCCCCTCCCACTTCGCGGCAAGCTTTTCAAGCTGAGCGCCGGCGGGAAACCGCAAACCGAGCATACGCCCCACTCTGTCGACCGCCTGACCCGCTTTAAGGTCAAGAGAGCCGCAGAGGTAATTGCAAGTTATAATTTTGTCTTTGTCGGGCGATACCATAACCGCTTCGGTAGTCCCGCCCGAAACGTGGAAGGCGATAAACTGTTTTTCAAACAGCTCCCATTTCCCCCCGCTGAAAACCGCGGCGGCAACATGACCCTGCTGATGGGAAAACCGACAGAGCGGAACACCGAAAACAGCCGACATATTTCTTGCCGCTCCGCTGCCCACCGTAAAGCAGGGCATATATGAGCCTTCCGCCTCACGAGGGGAGACCGAGCAGCCCAGAACATCGGGAACGGTGTCTTGGTTTTTAAACAGCGCGCCCAACAGCTCGGGCAGTGCGGCGGTATGATGAAAGACCGCATCGCTCTGGCGTATGCCTATCTCCCCCTCTTTTACCGGGAGCAGGCGCTTTTGCTGTTTTACTTCGCGGCTCTCGCTGTCAAACAGAGAGGTGCTTGTGGTATAGTTGCTGGTATCGATTCCAAGGCTGATCAAGGATATTTCACACCGTTTCAAGTTCTTCTTTTTTTACATTCAGCTTGCGTGAGAGCGAGCCGAGCACGCCGTTGATAAAGGAGGGATCTTCGGCGCAGCCGTACTTTTTGGCAAGCTCTACAGCCTCGTTGATGGAAACGCCGGCGGGAACGTCCTCGGCGCAGTAAAGTATCTCGAAGGCAGAAAGGCGCAAAATGGAAATAACAACCTTTGAAAGACGTGCAAGCTTCCAGCCTATGCTGAATTCCTCAATTCGGCTGTCAATAGCGTCGAGATTCTGATAAACGCCGCTTGCAAGTCTTACGGTAAATTCATCGGCTCTTATCTGACGGGCCTCAATTGCCCTTTCAATTATATCCTCCATACTGTCATCAAAAAATGACTTTTCAAAAACAAGTAAAAACGCGTCCTCGCGTGACCTTCTTCTTCCGGTCAGGCGTTTTTCATTTTCAGACATTTTACTTCTCCTTACCTAAAGTTGTTTTCTTAAAAACGCACCGGGATTGATTTTTTTATCACATCTGATTTTTAAATCCATGGTTGCATGCGGAGCGGACTCTATTGGGTTGTCATCCATATCGTATAGCTGACCCGCGCAGATTATAAACGGAGTATCTCCCGGAGAGAGCACATCCAGATTATCGTTTGAATAAAATTTATTGCGCTGGGAAAGATACAGCCAGCCGTCTTTTTGCTCCTTTACAACGGCAACCACATCATAATTTCTGATATATCCGCCGTTATCGTAGACCTGACCGGGCTGATTACCGAAGTAAAACCCGGTGGAATACTGTCGGTGACTGACTTTGTAAACCTCTTCGGTTATCCATGCGGGAGTGGTAAAATCACCCTTGCTCTGCATAAAGCTGTCCACAGCCATACGGTAAGCGTTGGTGACCGCGGCGGTGTAATATGCAGATTTTGCCCTTCCCTCGATTTTAAAGCTGTCGATCCCCGCCTCATATAGCTTGTCAATATGCTCTATCATGCACAGATCGCGTGAATTTAAAATATAGGTGCCTTTTTCCGTTTCATAAATCGGGAAATACTCGCCCGGCCTTGTTGTTTCCGAAAGAACATACTGCCATCTGCACGGCTGAGCACAGTCGCCGCGGTTGGCGTCCCTTGCAGCCATAATGTTTGAAAGCAGACATCTGCCGGAAAATGAAACGCACATCGCTCCGTGCACAAAGCACTCGATTTCCAGCTCGGGCGGAGTTTTATCCCGCAAGGTTTTGATCTCGTCAAGAGAGAGTTCTCTTGCGAGCACAACCCGGCTTGCACCCATATTATATAATTCCCCGGCGGCGGCGTAGTTACACACGCCGGCCTGAGTAGAAATATGGATATCGGTATCGGGCGCATATCTTTTGGCAAGAGCCATAACGCCCATATCGCTGATTATAAGCGCGTCAACCTTTGCCGAATTTAAAAATTCAAGATATTCCGGCAAACGGTCGATTTCCCCGTTGCGTGGAACGGTATTGCAGGTAACATACACCTTTTTACCCAGCTTGTGGGCATAGTCGCACGCCCATAAAAGCCGGTCGTTTGTAAAATTGCTTGGCGAGGTGCGCATTCCGAACTGCTGACCGGCAAGATATACCGCGTCAGCTCCAAAGCTGACCGCCGACATAAAGCGTTCTTCATCGCCGGCGGGCGCAAGCACCTCGATTTTTCTTTTATTTAGTGACAACGCCACTACCTCCGAAAACTACGCAAGTCCGTTTGCTTTGCAGTTTCTTATTACAGATTCATGCTCTTCCAGTGTTTTGGAATAATAATGCTTGCCGTTTTTATCCATGTAGAAATAGAAATAATCAGACTTTGCGGGATTAATCGCAGCTTTAATAGACTCAATACCGGGATTGCATATAGCTCCGGCGGGCAGACCCTGTATTTTATAAGTATCGTATTTGCCGACAAAGTTTTTGGCTTCGTTCTGGGGGATATCGGAAAGCTTAGCATAAGGATAAGCCTTTGTGGCGTCGGACTGCAGATACGGGAAGGTCTTACGGTTTTTGAGTCGGTTGTACAGTACCGAGGCTACCATGGGCATCTCTTCGGGATTTGGGGTTTCCCTTTCGACTATAGACGCGATAATGATAATCTGGTCAAGTGAATAATCGCTTGAAGAAATGCTTGCGCGCATATCATCGGTAATTTTGACGTTGAAGTTTGTAAGCATACGCTTAACTGCGCTCTGCGAGCCCTCGTTAAGATAGAATTCATAGGTATCCGGGAATAGATATCCCTCAAGCAGATAAATTTTATCGCTTGTCATTTCCGCGCCGGTCTTGTTGCCGTCATCGTCAATAAGGCCTGCCTGACGGTAAATGCTCTTTAAAAACCAGAAATCGTAAACCGTGCTGTTAACCCTTTTCAGGAAGGCTTCGGCGGTACATACGTTATTTTCCTCCAAAAGCTCGGCATACTGCCGAATATTCATACCCTCGGGGAATGTCACCTTAACCGTACTTCCGTCCGAGCTTGCGGGATTGGTGAGCTTGCGGATAATCTCACTGTAGTCGGTCTTTGTGGTCAGCAGGAAATCGCCGTGTTTAAAGCCGGTTGTATCCTTTGTTACAGTTGCGTACAGTTTAAAGAAGAAGGGATACTCTATTATGCCGTTGTCTGCAAGAATCTTGGCAACATCGTTAAGGCTTGCGTCATTGGGAATTGATACCACAACCGAAACCTCATCCTTTTTGAGGGCAAACATATCGTTGCAGCCCACAATAAACCAGTAGGAGAAGAAAATGGAAATAAAGCAGACCGCCGCGGCGTAAATAATGGCAGAGATACATCCGCGATCACGCGAGGAGGCTATCCCCGAACTTTTCTTTGCTTTTGAGGGATTGCGCAGCTCATAATAATCTCCGTTTTTTGTTCTAAGCGCCGTACTGCTGTAATCGGGTTCATTTTCATATGCGTCGTCATCCCAGTCCTTGATGTGAACCTGGAAATTCTGCGAACGCCTGCTGGGCTCATAATTGGGATCGCCGTCAAAATATTTTCTGTTATTTCCGCTCATGTAAATCATTCTTCCTTTCTCACCCGGAACTGCTTTGTGTCAATCTTTATAAAAAAGCATAATATGTAACATACAAAGCATTGTGAGGTGAATTAAAAATGTGTTTATCCAATCTGTTCGGTGGAGATAACCTGCTTTGGATCCTTCTCCTTATTCTCGTATTTGCAGGCTGCAACAACGGCAACGGCTGCGGATGCGGCAACAATAACGGCTGCGGATGCGGCAACGACAACTTTGGCTGCGGCTGCGGCTGCAACTAACTGAAAAAGGGAATTTTCCCGGGGCTTTCTAGCGAA
>JAFRVM010000017.1 GCA_017438505.1 Clostridia bacterium
CGAAGCGGCGAACATCGGTCAGATACCGAACCTCGAAAGGCTGATGGCGACGATCCGTTCCCGAGAGATCTCCGCTTGCCTTGTGTTGCAGGCGCAGTCTCAGCTAAAGGCGCTGTATAAGGATAACGCCGACACTATTATCGGTAACTGTGTGCGCCCAGAAGTCGTCGGCGCGATATAAAACGACGACGTGGTAATTACAAGATACCGCCTTTAGCAAGCGGTAGGTAAAAGTATCAAGCTAACCGCAAACGCGGTAGCAGCCTATTATTCTGCGACTTATCCGAGACGGGAAACCTGAAGGGGAGTGCAGCATGTCGCTGTTGTTATGATTCATAACAGCATACGCAAAAAGTCGCTAATCCTGTGCGGCAGATTGCGCAAGAATAAAAATCTGTGTATGAGGTACAAAGCTAAACTGCTTAAACGATAGCCGAAGCAGGGGAATCCGTACTCCACATACGAAAAGGATTGAAACGTATGGTTTCCGTGTTACTTACATTTCGCAGTTATGGAAGTAAGCGATACTCACGGAATGGCAACCGCAAGACAGCGGATAAACGGCGAAAGTCGGTGCCGACAACACAGAAAGCTAATCTTGTTTTTACTAACTGGGGATGACCTAAATTCGGTAACGAACACGGTCACACAGCTCCCGTAGTAGTCTGAGACGTTAATGACGTTCACATGGCAAAGGGGAGCAACTTATCATTAATACCAAACACGAAAGGAGCGTGCGTGAGGCATGAGAAATCCAACTGAGGTATTAAAAAGTTTGACGGAAAAGTCAAAGAATGAGTCATACAGATACAAGCGGTTATACCGCAATCTGTACAATCCCGAGTTCTATTGGCTTGCGTATAAAAACATTTACGCAAACGACGGCAGTATGACCGCAGGAGCTGACGGAACCACAATTGACGGAATGAGTAACGAGAGAATCGAAAGGATTATCCAATCTTTGAGAGACCGCAGTTACCGTCCAAAGCCTGCAAAGCGCGTCTATATTGCTAAGAAAAACAGCAATAAAAAGCGTCCGCTAGGTATCCAGTCGGGCGACGACAAACTGGTGCAGGAGGTCGTAAAATTAATCTTGGAAAGCATTTATGAGCCCGTATTCAGCAACAAATCCCACGGGTTCAGACCGAGAAGAAGCTGTCAGACAGCCCTTATGCAAATCCAGAAAACCTTTACCGGTGCCAACTGGTTTGTAGAGGGAGATATCCACGCTTGCTTTGACAGCTTTGACCATCACGTCATAATCGACATTATGAGAAGAAGAATCGACGATGAAGCATTTATTCAGTTGATTTGGAAATTTCTCAAGGCAGGATATATGGAGCAGTGGGACTTTGAAAAGACCTACAGTGGGGTTCCGCAGGGGTCGGGCGTCAGTCCGATTCTCTGTAATATCTATCTGAACGAACTCGATATGTTCATGGAACGCTATGCGGAGAGTTTTAATACAGCGGCGCAAAGAAAGCGCCTGTCCCCCGCATACAAAACAAGCGTAAACAGAGCGTATGAGTATCGGCGTGAGGGAAAACGTATTTGGGAGCAGTTATCACCCGAAGAAAGAAAAATCAGAAGTAAGCGGTTAAAGGAACTGGAGCAAATCGAGAAGAGTATGACTCCGACAGTTCCGTTGGATTCGGACTACAAGCGGATTCAATATACACGCTATGCCGACGATTTTATTATCGGAGTGATAGGCAGTAAGCAGGACGCAATTCGTGTTAAGCAAGACGTAAAGCAGTTCCTGCAAGACACCATGAAGTTGGAAATGTCGGACGCTAAAACAAAGATTACTCACACAGGTGACAAAGCGAGGTTTTTAGGTTACGACATCACTGTATCAAGAAGTCAGAACACCAAGAAATTGTCCAACGGTAAGGTTCAGCGTGTTCAGACGGGCGTAGTCAAGCTGCTCATACCCAGAGAAAAATGGGTAGGAAAACTGCTCGAATACAACGCTATGAAAATCAAGATTAACGAAAACGGCAAAGAGAGATTCGTTGCCCTGCACAGGGGCAAGCTGGTGAACAAAACAGACATTGAAATTCTGACAACGTATAACGCGGAGGGCAGAGGCTTGTACAACTATTATTCAATCGCCAACGACGCTTTCAAAATTGGCAGATTTGGGAATTTGATGAAGTACAGCATGTACAAAACATTTGCGTGCAAGTACAAAACCAATGTCCATGAAATCAAGAAAAGATACTGCATCGGAGACTTATTTACAGTCGCCTACGACACAAAAGCAGGAAGAAAAACCACCACTTTCTACAGAGATGGCTACAAGCGTAAAAAGACAGCGACGAAGTTTGACAATGTCAGCGAACTGCCGCAATACACGCGATACGTCAAGCCCAACACATTAAAACAGAGAGTGGAGTGTCATACCTGCGAGCTGTGCGGAAAGGATTGCAGAAATCTCGAAATTCATCAGGTTAAGAAGCTCAAAGACTTAAAGGGCAACTCCGAGTGGGAAATCATTATGCGCAAACGCAGAAGAAAAACGCTGGTAGTTTGCCCCGAATGTCACAAACAGATTCATTCAGATTAACCGCTCAAATGATAAGCGGAAAGCCGTATACATCGAGAGATGTACGTGCGGTTTGGGAGGGAGCGGAAGATTATCCTAGAAAAAGGATAATCTGAAGCTTACCTCATGACGCGAGTTTGTTTCTTGGCGGTAAAGAGGAAACTACGCTGAAAAGCTGGAACTCCCTGCTTGGAAAGGAAACGATAGACCTCTATAACGAGAGCGTCACCAAAGGCACGCAGGAAAGCCACGGGCAAAATTTTCAAAAGCTCGGCAAGGATTTAATGTCAATGGACGAAATCGCCGTTATGGACGGCGGTAAATGTCTGCTGCAGATCCGAGGGGTGCGGCCATTTCTGTCAAAAAAATATGATATTACCAAACACCCCAACTACAAGTATTTGTCGGACTACAATCCGAAGAACGCTTTTAGCATAGAAGAATTCTTATCTACCCGTCTGAAACCGAAAAAGGACGAGCAGTTTATCAACTACGAAATCAGCGCCGAGGAATTGGCGCGCTATTCTTAATAAGGAGGCTATTGTTTGAGAATTAGGGACTCTCCCGACAAATAAAATCATTACTTTTTTCGCCGCCGTTGTGATTACTCTCATGTATCACAGCGGCGGCTTTTTTTGTTTGTATCAAACACACAATTTCACTTTTTACTCAATTTACAAACAAATTGCAATCATTGACAAATCAAATTAAATAGGAGGAAATTAATGGAATTTTTTTCAAACGCTATTGATACCCTGAAAATTCTTGTTATTGCGCTTGGCGCGGGCTTGGGCGCATGGGGCGTTATCAATCTTCTGGAAGGTTACGGCAACGATAACCCCGGCGCAAAATCTCAGGGAATGAAACAGCTCATGGCAGGCGGCGGTATCGCGTTGGTGGGCGCCACGTTGATTCCGCTTCTTTCCGGTCTGTTTGGGTAACACCGTATGTTTATTATCGACCAACTCACCGAATGGATTAAGGAGGGCATGGTTGACGCAATCACAGGTCAGTACGAGGGCATTTTTGAGTCTGTCAACAATCAGGTGTCGGACGTTGCCAATCAGGTAGGTCAAACACCTCAGGGCTGGAACGGCGGCGTGTTTTCGATGATTCAAACATTATCGGAAACCGTCGTCATACCCATTGCGGGAATGATAC
>JAFRVM010000172.1 GCA_017438505.1 Clostridia bacterium
ACCGCCTTTATATGGTCAAAGGAATATTTGCCGCCGGCCAGCAGATGCAGCGCATTGAGCATGAGGCGCAAAAAACCCTCGTCGCCCGCATTGTCCGCGGCAAGGGTGATGCAAAGCTCTCCGAAATACTGCGCAAGGGCCAGCTTTTCCAGCCCGTCCAGCCGCATGCCGAAGTTTTCTTTTATGTCAGCCTCGTTGACCGTGTAGCTCTCTCTGCCCTTAAACAGCACAAAATCGGAGTAGACAAACTGGTTTGTGGCGGCGTGATTTTTATTTTTTATGTTTTTTGCGCCGTTGGCAAAGGCGCGAATAACGCCTTTTTCGCGGGTTATGATTGTGCAGATACGGTCACTGCTGCCGGTCTCCCCTGTTTTTATCACCAGACCGTCGGTGGATATCAGCGCCAAGCGACTCACCTCCGCCTATATTTAGCGTGTCCTCGCAGGCACGCTTATAGTTTAAATATGCCTGTACGCTGCCTGTTTTTTCAAATTCGTTCCAGGCTCTTGCAATTTTTGTCATACCTGTCCCCTCCCGATATTATTATCGGCGTCGGGAGCGGGAAATATTCAGTTATTGGTTGTCGGTAAAGCCGAAGTTTTTGAGCATTCCTTCGCGGTTGCGCCAGTCCTCCTTGACCTTTACCCAAAGCTGGAGATTGATTTTTGTATCGAAAAATCTTTCAAGATCGCCTCTCGCCTGTTCGCCGATTTTTTTGAGCATGGAACCGCCCTTGCCTATAATTATGCCCTTGTGGGTGTCCTTTTCGCAGAAGATAGTGGCGATTATATCGGTTATGGGAGCGTTTTCGCGCTCGTGGAAGCTCTCGATGGTAACGGCTACGCCGTGCGGAATCTCATCCGAGAGCAGACGGAGCATTTTTTCGCGAATAATCTCGGCTGCCAGTACCCTTTCGGGCTGGTCGGTAAGGGTGTCGTCGGGGAAAAAGTGCGGACTTTCGACAGAGAGCTTTAAAAGCTCTGTCTCAAGCTCCTGCATACCGCTGCCATCGCGGGCGGAAACCGGCACAATTGCCTCAAAATCGTAAAGGGAAGCAAACTGGGCTATTCTCTCGACAAGCTCAGATTTTTCCTTTACGGTGTCTATCTTGTTTATTGCAAGCACAGCGGGAATGTGCTCGTTTTTAAAGCGCTCTATAAGCTCGGTTTCGGCGGGATTGATTTTTCCGGCGGGCTCGACCACCATAAGACAGCAGTCAACATCGGAAACTGCGTCGGAAATGCTGCGAACCATAAATTTTCCAAGCTCGGTTTTAGGCTTGTGCAGACCGGGAGTATCGGTAAAAACAAGCTGGGTCTCATCCTTTGTCAGCACGCCCAGAATGCGGGTGCGGGTGGTCTGGGGTTTTTGAGAGACTATGGCCACCTTCTGCCCCAAAATACGGTTTAAAATAGATGATTTGCCCACATTGGGCTTGCCTACTATCGCTATAAAAGCGCTGCGTGATTCCTGCACGGCGTGTACCTCCGAAAATTAAAGCATTTATATTATTGTAGCACAAAAAATATTATTTTAAAACGGTTTTTATGAATATTCCTCCCCCACCCGCTTAAAATATCGGTGTTAAAGGGGGAAAAAGATATGGAACAGCACGTTTTTTCGGAATTTGACTCGGACGCCCTTGCACGAGTTGCCCAGAGGCGTATTAATACTCTGTTTAAAGTGCGCCTGTCGAAGATTCGTCCGCTGGGCGGCGGGCAGGTTGTTTTGGATGTAAACATTGACAGCAGCGACCAAACAAAGCTAACCAATCTGATTACCGCCCTCGGGGGCAGAGATATCTTTTCGTATTAAAAAAAGCCGCACCCTTTCTAGGGTGCGGCAAATCTGTTTAATCTAAATTATTCTTCTACTTCGGCGGGAATCTCGGAGGTTTCGGTTTTCTCTACAAAGCCGGGGAAATCTTCCTCGGTTGCAAGGCCTTTTTCAAGAGCGCGAGCCTTGAGGAATGTATAGGCCTCTGCCCATGTTGCCTGATAATAAGGAGCAAGGAAAAACAGGGGAAGTCCGCAGCAAACGATAAAGGAGAGGATATACCAGCCGATAAAGCTGAGGTTAAGAACAAAGAGATTCCACTTGTAGCCCTTTGTCATACTTTTTGTAAGCTCAAAAGCGCGCTTTCTGCTCATTTCGGGGTTCTCGGCAAGCAGATAAGGAATCATGGAGTACTGATATTTCTTTACAATACCGGGGATAACAAAGAGCAGCGACCAGAGAGAAATAAACAGACGCATAAGGAATGTAGTCAGTACATTTCTGCCGTAGCTGTTTTTAAAGCCCCAGAAAAGGTTGCCGAGGTCGGCTTCCTTTTCTCTTGACTCAAGGAAGAAGCGGGCAAGACATACGGGTAAAATGCCTGCTATAAGCAGGGTAAGAAGG
>JAFRVM010000018.1 GCA_017438505.1 Clostridia bacterium
TCTGCGGAGGAGGGGTTATGGCGGCACAAACGCAATGCACCGTGACCGCGCCCGCAAAGAGCAGCATCTTTGCGCATTCGTCAAAGGTCGCGCCGGTCGTAAATACATCGTCGCACAGTAAAACCGTCTTGCCCGTTACCGCTTCCGGCTTTGCAACCTCGTAAACGCCAAGCACGTTGCCCGCCCTCTCATTCATCGAAAGTGTGCGCTGCTTTTTATTTTTGTAGGGCTTTTGCAGTATTTCGCAATCGCAATTAAGCTTCAGCTTTTTGGCAATTCCTTTTGCCAGCAGGTCGGCGGAGTTGAATCCGCGCTCTTTTTTATCGTCCTTGTGCATGGGAACTGCGGTTACAACGTCTATTATGTATCCGGCGTATTCCTCGGAGACCTTCTTTGCGCAGGCGTCAATAAAGAACCTTGACGAAGAGGGCTTGTCCCTGAATTTATATCTCTGAACGCCCCGTCTTACCGCACCCTTGTAATAATAGGCCGACGTGCACGCTTCAAACAGATGGCGGTTTTCGGCGCACTTGCAGTATTTTTTGCCTGAGCCGCACCTTTTGCATACAGGCGGCTCTATCTTGCAAACCTCGGGCTTGCAGCTATCGCATATTCTGCCCTTTTCGCTCAGCGCTCCGCACATGGGACAGCGGGGCGGAAAGATAAGGCGCATTATAAATTCCCAGAGTCTTTTAAGAAATTTCATTGTGACTGTCCCTCAAAAAATCGGCAAGAGCGGTGTAGCGGCGTGTCTTTTTGTTGTTATCGACCATCTGCTTTACTGTGTCGGGGATACCCACCATTATAAGCAGCTTTTTTGCCCTTGTTACGGCAGTGTACAGCAGATTTCTGAAGTATAGCTGAACGGGACCGGGGTAAACCGGCATTACTACGGCCTCAAATTCGCTGCCCTGACTTTTGTGCACCGTTACGGCGTAGGATAGGTCGAGGTCGGATATGCCGTCAATAGGGTAAAGGGCAAGCTTGCCGTCAAAGTCCACTGTGACACAGCCCGATGCACGGTCAATTTTCAAAAGAGTTCCGATATCTCCATTAAAAACGCCCATACCGTCGCTGCCGTCCTCCTTTGACCACTCTATATCGTAGTTGTTTTTTATTTGCATTACCTTGTCGCCCTCACGCAGCAGCAGCGCTCCGACGGAAATCTCGCGTTTTTTGTCGGCGGGAGGGTTTAAAATGCGCTGAAGGCGGCGGTTAAGCTCGATTGTGCCGCAAATTCCCTTTTTGCCGGGGCACAGCACCTGAATATCACTGATGGGGGAGTAGCCGTAGGCCTTGGGCAGCCGCTGGCTGCAAAGATCGACTATCGTATCTGCTATTCTTCCGGGCTCGCCCATGGGCAGAAAGAAAAAGTCGCTGTCGCGCAGAGAAAGGTCGGGCATCTCGCCCGATACTATCTTATGTGCGTTGGTAACAATCGCGCTTTTGCTCGATTGGCGGAAAATCTCGGTAAGTTTTACCGACGGTATTGCTTCGGAAGAGAGCATATCGGATAGCACGTTGCCCGCTCCGACGCTGGGGAGCTGGTCGCTGTCGCCTACAAATATTATGCGGCACTTGGGCGGTACGGCGCGCAGCAGGGATTCAAGCAGGGTTACGTCCATCATGGATATCTCGTCGATAATCAGCGCGTCGCAGGTAAGGGGATTTTTTTCGTCCCTTGCAAAAACGCTGCGGTCATCATCGGAGTATTCGGCTTCAAGCAGACGGTGGATGGTTTTTGCCTCTCTGCCGGTCACCTCGCAAAGCCGCTTGGCGGCTCTGCCGGTGGGGGCGGCGATTGCTACCTCCAGCCCGCAGTTTTCAAAAATTTCTATAATGGCGTTTAGAGTTGTGGTTTTGCCTGTGCCCGGACCGCCGGTGAGTATGAATACGCCCGATTCCATGGCAAGGTATATGGCGGTAAGCTGTTTTTCGTCATAATCTATTCCGCGGTCGTATTCCGAGCGTTTTATGTCCTTTTCGTAACCGGTTATTTTTTCGGGAGGAAAATCAAGGCTCATAAGCAGCCTGCCGGCGGAATACTTTTCGGCTTTGTAAATGTTTGGCAAAAAGATAAATTTCCTGTCGCGCAGGATATCGCACACCAGTTCATTCGCAACGAGGGTATTGCTGCATTCGTCCCTGACATTTTCGGCGTTGATGACCGGAACGCTTGTCGCGGATACCCGGGAGGATACGAAAACGGAGCCGGCGGAATCCTCTGAATCGGCGGATTCTCTATCGACTTTCAACGCAACGAAAGGAACGAATGATTTTTCCGTTTTTTTTTCGGGTGATGCGGAAAACCGGAACGTGGATGAGAG
This sequence comes from Clostridia bacterium, assembly GCA_017438505.1. Classification (GTDB taxonomy): domain Bacteria; phylum Bacillota; class Clostridia; order Oscillospirales; family Acutalibacteraceae; genus RGIG2835. Next base: position 2,328 of record JAFRVM010000018.1, read on the forward strand.
GGCCGTTGAA
>JAFRVM010000173.1 GCA_017438505.1 Clostridia bacterium
CGGAATCAGCATAAAGGTGCTTGTGGTCGAGGACGCAAAGGATCCCGACGAATATATAAAGAAAAACGGCAGCGCGAGCTTTGAGATGCTGCTTTCCCGCGCTCCCACCGACACCGAATATCTTTTAAACTGCGAGCGTGCGCTTGTCAATATGGACAGCCCCGAGGGCAGGGTCAAATATCTCAACGCCGCCGCCAGAATAATTGCCGAAATTCCAAACAGCATTGAGCGGGACGTTTACGCCGCCAAGGTTGCCGAGGAAACCGGCACCGACAAGCAGGCGATTTTATCCCAGACGACCCGCAACGTCCGCTCGGAGCAGAAAAAACAGCAGCACGATGAATTTGTCAGTATGACAAGGCAGGCGCAGGGGCGTACCGACAAGGTAAATCCCGAGCGGGCGTCAAATCTGCGCGCCGCTTCTGCAGAAGATAAGCTGCTCGCCTGCCTTTTGCTCAATCCCGACAGATGCGAATACTTGCGAGGTATCCTCCCGCCCGAAAAAATGGCAACATCCTTTAACAAAAGGGTGTACGAACACATTTTAAAGTGCTCGGACGAGGGCAGAAACATCGACATCGGCTGCTTTGCCGACGGCTTTACCCCGCAGGAAACAGGCGCGATAACCGCGCTGCTTGTAGGTGTGCAGGGGGTTAAAATGACCGACGACGACCTGCGCCGCTGCGCCGATATTATTCTGTCTGCCTCTGCCGAGCTTAAGGCGGAAAAAATAGACCAGTATCAGCCCGAGGAAATTCAAAAATATCTGGCAGAGCTCGCGAAAAAGAAGAAACGAAGCAGTCAGTAAAGGAATTGAGGAGGGTGCAGGTATGGCAGAATACTATGTCCGCAACGAAATTACGCAGGACGAATACCGGTTGGATTACATTGATCCGGATGATCCTCCCTTGCACAAAAGTATGGAGGACAGGCTTCGGGAGATTTTTCCGAGGCTTAACAAGCAGCTGCAAAAGGTCGTAACTATGCGCTTTGGCCTTGACGACGGACAGCGCCGAAGTCTCGAAGAAGTTGCGCAGGAACTCGGGTTAACCCGCGAGAGGGTGCGCCGTATGGAGTCGATTGCTATACGCAGATTGTCCCATTGCCCCACCCGCAGAAAAAAACTCAAGGATTATTTAGATGACTGACGCCAAAATTTTAACATTATAAGCTCCGCCGCACGACGGCGAAAAAATATCGTGAAGTATTTGAAAAAACAATGCAATCAAAAAGACAGGAGAGATGTATTTATGGCAGAAAGAAAAAAGAAATCGGCCGATGAAAACATTGTTGACGAGGAAATTTTGGAGAACGAGGAGAACGAAGATATCGAGGATATCGAAGAACTTGAAGACTACGACGATCCTGCCGACGATTGTGAAGATAGCGATGATGTCTCGACAGATGAGGACAGCGGAGTAGCCGCAGCGGAGGCTGCTGCGGAGGAATTTGTAGCCCACAACAACACAAAAAGAGCGGCCATTATCAAAGACCTTATTGATTCCGGTCGAATGAGAGGCCGTCTTACCATGAAGGAGATTTTCGACGTCCTTGAGGATGCCGATTATTCTCCCGACCAGTACGAGAGACTTTGCGATAAAATCGAATCGAGCGGCATTGAGATCGTAGATGACCTTGCCGATGAGGTTATTGCCGACGACCTGGATGTAAGCGATATGAGTTCTGCCTCCGACACCGGCGACGACGTTGAGGGCGGCGGCATGGATTCCATGGCTATGTACGACCCGGTAAAGGTTTACCTTAAAGAGATAGGCCGCGTTCCGCTGCTCTCTTCCGAGGAGGAAATCGAGCTTGCCGTAAGAATTTCCGAGGGCGACCCCGAAGCCAGAAAGAGACTGAGCGAGGCAAACCTTCGTCTTGTTGTAAGTATAGCCAAGAGATATCTCGGCAGGGGCATGCTTTTCCTCGATCTCATTCAGGAGGGAAACCTCGGTCTTATCAAGGCTGTAGAAAAGTTCGACCATACCAAGGGCTTTAAGTTTTCAACATACGCGACATGGTGGATACGTCAGGCCATAACCCGCGCCATTGCCGACCAGGCGCGCACAATCCGTATCCCGGTGCACATGGTCGAGACCATAAATAAGGTAAAAAAGGTAAGCAACCAGCTTCTCCATCAGACAGGTCACGAGCCCACTCCCGAGGAGATTGCGGAATATATAGATATGCCTGTCGATAAAGTGCGCGAGATTCTGCGCGTCGCGCAGGAGCCTGTCTCTCTCGAAACACCTATCGGTGAGGAGGAGGACAGCCATCTCGGCGATTTTATCCCCGATGACGACGCTCCCGCTCCCGCAGACGCCGCTTCGCACACCCTGCTCAAAGAGCAGCTCTCGGAGGTGCTCTCCACCCTTACCGAAAGAGAGGAAAAGGTTTTGCGCCTGCGCTTCGGTCTTGAAAACGGCCGCAGCCAGACCCTCGAAGAGGTAGGTCAGGAGTTCCAGGTAACCCGTGAGAGAATCCGTCAGATCGAGGCCAAGGCTCTGCGCAAGCTAAGACATCCCAGCCGCAGCAAGAAGCTCAAGGACTTTTTGGACTAAATCGGAGGGAGCCTTATGCATATTACTTTGGAGTCCGATTACGCAATTCGCATAGTGGACTATCTTTCACATCAGACCGAAAAAAAGAGCGCCGCGCAGATTGCCGAGGATTCGTCGGTGCCCCAGCGTTTTGCCCTTAAAATTCTCTCAAAACTCGCCTCGTGCGACATCGTTAAATCCTTTAAGGGCACAAAGGGCGGCTATATTCTGGCAAAGGAGCCCGGAGAAATCACCCTGCGCCTTGTTATCGAGGCGGTGGAGGGGCCTTATGTGCTCAGCCGCTGTCTTTATTCGGGACACGAGTGCTCAAGGGGCGACGGACCGTGCTGTTGCCGCTTCCAGTCGGTGTTTGACGAGATTTCGGCCGACGTGCGAAAAAAACTTGATACCGTTACGTTCGCGGATGATTAAAAATTGCCTTCCCTTTTTCAGGGGAAGGCGTTTTCTCCTTTGCCGAAGATTATTAACCTGCAATAAAAGCATACTCAAAGGATGATCAGGGGATGACCGAAATGAAAAAAGCATTAAAAGAATATATAGAACTAAACAAGCTTTGTTCGGAATACTTGTTTGCCGATTGGCTGGGTTTTCTTACAGTTTTGTATGAGAATAACGGCAGGGTCGAAGCGATACTTTGGTTTGAACACATACTGATTTGCAGGCAAAAGGAATCGCTTGGCGCAGGCGGCTATCTGGATAAACAAAACCCGGAATATATGTATGCGGAAACGCAAATTTATGAAAACGGATTTGAAAAGAAATCTTTTGAAGAGGTAAAAGATTATATCCTGGCAACTTTAAAAAAATATCCAGGTAATAATTTAGTGCCCGCTTTCTATATTACAGAATAAAAAAAGAGCCTTACTTTTGTAAGGCTCATATTTTTTTACAATGTTTAGTCCGCAACGGTAAATTCGTAGGTGGAAACGGTTCTTTCGCCGTGTCCGTTTTCGGCGTAGACCTTAAGCACATAATTGCCCGGCTCGTTGGGGGTAAATCCGATAATGTTGGTTGTCACGCGGGGCACGGAAAGGTAAATTTTGCCGTCCTTCAAGCAGTAATAGGAGTACTGATATTTCTGGCTGTTTTCGCTGATATCAATGTAGAAGGAAACGCTCTCGCCGGCGGCGGGCTCTTTTTCCTCCTGGCCGTCGACAATCATTTTAACCTCCGACTGCGCCATATTGTAAACCGTGCGGTCGGTGACAAAATAATCGCATATCCTCTCGGCGGCGTTGGAATTAATTTTGCCGTTTACCTCGCCCAGCGGCCAAAAACTGCCGCTGTAAATATCCAAAGCGACAATATCAAGTCCGTTTCCGTCTGTGTCTGAAGAAACAAGCGCCAGGGAGTCGCTAATCGGGCAGATATCAAAGCAGGAGCTGGAATAACTTGACATTGCTATCGTTCTTGAAGCGCCGGTGGCGGGATTGTATCTTGCCGAAATTACGGTATCGCTTAACGGGTTAAAGCGGCGGGCGTAATAAAGCAGACCGTCAAACTCGCGCAGAGCGCCGCTGTTTGTTGTTATGCCCTCCTCGGAGCAGTAGACCGCGGAGGATTTATCGGCAAGACTGAGCTTTTTGATAAAGGTGTGTGCGCCGTCTGAATTTTCGATATAATAAATGGACGCTCCGTCTTCGGAGTAGGCAGGCGCAGGGTCATCGAGCAAACCTGTGACAAGCTTTGCGTTTTCGCCGGTTTTTAAATTTACTGTGCAAAGGGCGTATTTATCAGCGGTGCTGGCAATCATAGGGGCATCAAATACCGTCGAGCTGAATACCACGTTCTCTCCGTCTGGAGAAAAGGCGGGACTGCACTGATTTTCGTCGGGAGCGGGGAGAACACACTCGGCTTTGTTTGCTGCAAAATCGTAGATATAAATCTGACGTTTTCCGCTTGCTTTATCGTCAGCGGAAAAGACTATTTTGCCGCCGTCGGCGCTAAAGCGGGCTTCGGCGCAGTTCTCAAGTCCCGTCAGTTTGCTTAAGTTTGTTATGTGGTCGTTATCGAAGTCATAAAGATAAAGGGTACTCATTTGATTTTCGGTAGACTGATAAACCATTTTGCCGTAAATTGTAGGCATGGGCAGACGGCTTGGTGTCTCTTTTCCCGGCACAGCCTTTTTGGGGGCAAAGAAATAAATTGCGGCGGTGGCAAGAGCAATGGCAAGAAGCGATAAAGCGGTTACTTTTGTGTAGTATTTTTTTTCCAATGTTTAACCCTTCCTTATGTTTGATTTATTACTGATAGTCGGAGAAAAGCTTGGTGGAAAAATATCTTTCGGCGGTATCGGGCAAAACGGTAAAGACGGTTTTGCCTTTGCCCAGTTTTTTTGCAAGCTTTAGCGCCGCGGCGACGTTTGAGCCGGACGATATTCCGCACATAAGACCCTCCAGCCGCGCGAGCTTTTGAGCGGTGCGAAGAGCCTCGTCATCGGAAATAATGCAGATTTTGTCGTAAATGTCGGTATTTAAAATTTTGGGGATAATTCCGTCGCCTATGCCCATCTGAAGATGAGTGCCTATTCCGCCGCCTGCAAGAACAGCGGCATTTTCCGGCTCGACAGCCCATATAGTAATGTCGGGATACCTCTCGCGCAGTACCTCGCCTATGCCGGTAAGGGTACCGCCCGTGCCTATACCCGAACAGAAGCCGTCAATAGGAATATCTATATCGGCAAGAATCTCGGAGGCTGTTTTAAGGCGGTGAACTTCGGGATTGTTCTGATTTTCAAACTGCTGGGGGATAAATACGTCGGGGTCGGCATCCCGCATTTCCTCGGCTTTTTTGACGCAGTTTTCTATACATTCGCCTATATCGCCGTTATCGGGGACAAGAATAATGTCGGCACCGTAGTGGCGCATGAGGGAAAAGCGCTCTCCGCTGACCGAATCGGGCATTATAGCGGTAACCTTATAGCCCTTTACAGCGCCGACAAGGGCAAGACCTATGCCCTGATTGCCGCTTGTGGGCTCGACTATTTTTGTTTTTCCGGGGGTTATCAGTCCGGCGCGCTCGGCCGCTTCAATCATATTGAGCGCTGTGCGGGTTTTTATCGAGCCGCCGACGCCCAGACCTTCAAATTTAACTAAAACCTGCGCGTAGGTCTCCGGCACAAGCCGACCGAGACGCACTACCGGGGTGTGACCCACGGCCTCTAAAATATTACTGTAAACAGGCATTTAAAAACTGCTCCTTGTTAAAATTTGCTTACCTAAAATTATATCACTTTTTTCGGCAAAATGCAAATAATAATAATTATTTCACACTGCCTTATTAACGGGGTAAAGCGTTATTTGCCATACAGGTCCGCTTTCATTGCGTTTTCAATAAAAATTGAGGGCAAAGGGGGTGTATAATATATACAACATTAGCTGTTGAAAAATGACAAAAAATAATTTATAATATTTATGTACTAGTTTGGATTACTGAAATTTTTTTTGGAGGTGCCTTGTTTTGGCCAACAAAGAAATTCCCTCGGTTTCTGAAAAAACTAAAAAGAAAAACGCCTTTTTGCAATTTATTAAAGAAAGTGCTTTTTTTCGATTTTTAAAGGATTTTTTTAATAAACACGGAAAACTGATTTTAGAAAAGATAAAGCTTTCGCTTTTCTATTCGCTGATAATAATTTTGTGGGAGACGGTGCTGCATCTGCTGACCTTCGGCTGGCTGCGTCAGGAAAGCCTTTATATGCTGGCTTTCTCAGTTCCCGTAGGATGCGTTCTGGCGCTTATTCGTTCCTTGTTTAAAAATAAAGCAGGACGTTATGCAAGTCAGGTCATTATGATCCTTTTGACCTTGCTGTATTGCTCTCAGTACATATATTCCTGCATTTTCGGTTCGTTTTTCTCCGTTTTCCAGATAGGCATGGGCGGCGACGCAATTACCAGCTTCTGGAAGGAGACAATCAGCACCATAGGCGAAAGCGTTCCGCAGCTTGTTCTGCTTTCACTGCCCCTTGTGCTGTATGAGCTTTTCTTTTTCCTCTATAAAAAACCGGTTACCACATACAAGTTCAAGCCCGCAATGGTCGCGCTTGCCGTCACTCTTGCACTGCACGGCCTTTGCCTGCTCTCTCTTAACGTAGACGGCAAAAACTACTATTCCTTCAAGGATATATATTTCAGCAACAGCACAAGCACTGACCGCAGCATTGAGATTCTTGGCGTTGTTACAACAACCCGTCTTGAGGCGCAGCATATGATTTTCGGTACGGCCGACAATCAGCTCGGAATTGTGGACGTCGAAATACCCAAAGCCCCGGGTATGGGCGGAGCAGACGGTCAGGGCACAGGTACGACCGACGTGGAAACAGTTGTGCCCACCGAAAATCTCAACATTATTCCCGCAATAGATTTTGAATACTTGAAAACTCTTAATTCTCAAAATGCCGTAGATACTCTCAACGAGTATTTTGCCGAGCAGACCGCCAGCAATAAAAACGAGTATACGGGTCTTTTTAAGGACTATAACCTTATTGTCATGTGCTGCGAATCCTTCCACCCGGCACTTGTAAGCCCGGAATTTACACCCACTCTTTACAGACTCTCGCATGAGGGCATAATATTCAACAATTTCTACAACTGCTATCTCAACAATACCACCAACGGCGAATATACCCTGTGCATGGGCAATTTCCCCGACCTTTCCAGAAGCAAGAGCAACGGCAGCTTCCACAATTCCAGAGAGAACTATCTGCCCTTCTGCCTCGGAAATATGTTTAATTCCATCGGAGTTAAAAGCTACGGCTATCACAACTACCTCGGATCATACTACGACAGAGAGAGCACCCACCCCAACATGGGTTATGAGTGCAAGTTTGCCGATGCAGGTATGACCTTCTCCACCTCGTGGCCCGCATCCGACCTTGAAATGCTTGAGCAGTCGGTTGACGATTATATTAACAATGACCGCTTCCACGCTTACTATATGACCTTCAGCGGCCATTACAAGTACAACTTCAGCATTAACCCGATGGCTGCCCGCAATCAGAACAAGGTTTACAATTTGGATTATTCCGACCCCGTAAAGGCTTACCTTGCCTGCAACTACGAGCTGGA
>JAFRVM010000174.1 GCA_017438505.1 Clostridia bacterium
CCCCTTTTATCTCAAAGATGTCGATAATAAAACAGACCGATACGGATATCAAAAACAGGGTGGATATTCCGTGCAGCCAAGGCATGGAATAATCGGGGATTACAAAGCGTAAAATTTCAAGTCCCCATCGTCCCGAGGACACCGTAACGCCTTTGCCGAAGAGATAATATATCTCATCCACGTTTACAAACTTGTTTGTAAAAACGTAAAGGTAGCAAAGTATTCCCACAACAAACGAAGTGATAAGCGGAACCTTGTATTTTACAGCCAATTCTTTTATTTTTATTGCGGCGTTTTCACACATAAGCTTACTTCTATCCAAACCAAACATTCCTTTATTTTTATTTTTATGTAATTATACCTTTTATATGCAAATTTTGCAATAGAATATAAAAAAGAAAGAAGCCGCAAACAATAAAATTTGCGGCTTGGTGCAGGTTTTTATACGATTTTTTCATCTTCCGCGCATCGCTTTTTTAAAAAAGCTATCTGCAGCTCCATATCTGATATTTTGGCCTGAGATAAAAGCGCGCCGATGGCAAGTCCCGATGTAACGCCGAGAATAATCCCTACATACAGCATACCGCATTCCCCTTTAATGATTTTTCACTAACAGTATGCCCGAAATTTAAAAAATTATTTTTTTCTGCACACAAAGGAAAGCCAGCCTTCTGATTCATTTCGTTCGATGACCTCAAAGCCGCTGCGCTCAAATGCTGCAAGAATCTCATCTTCGCGTATATCGACAATACCGCATGTAATAAAGACGGAATTTTCTTTCATAAAAGCGCCGACATCCGGCAGAAGTCTTATTATAACGTCGGCAACTATATTGGCGACTACAACATCGTATGTGCCGCTTATTTTGTCGGTCAAATCTCCGCAGAGAATATTGTACCGCGGCTCGCGCATACCGTTTATCTCGCCGTTTTCTTTGGCAGTGCGAACAGCGGTTGCGTCGATATCAACTCCCCACGCGCTGCCTGCTCCGAGCAAGAGTGAGGAAATGGAGAGAATACCGCTTCCGCAGCCGATATCCAGCACCGAGCAGCCCTCGGTTATGTAGTGTTCGAGGGTTTCAAGGCAAAGACGTGTGGTTGCGTGACCGCCCGTGCCGAACGCCATGCCCGGGTCAATGCGCACAACATTTCTCCCGCCTGAGTCCACATCGTCGAGCCATGTAGGCTGAATGACCGTCTTATCTCCGATAAACAGGGGTTTAAAATACTGCTTCCAGTTGTTCGCCCAGTCCTCTTCCTTGATTCCGATTGTTGAAATATTGTTCCCGATATCGCAGGCGTCAAATCTCTCGGTCAAAAACGAAACCGCCTCAAAGGGATTCTGATCTGGAGCAATGTAAATGTGTATTATGCCCTTGCTTCTGTCCTTAGCTAAAAGCTCCTCGTCAATAAGGTCAATGTGGGCAATCTCAAGGGTATCTTTTTCAAGCTCGCGGTAGTCCTCGATATAAATCCCGTAAGGAACAACCATATTTGCTATGTCGCCGGCGCGGTCTACATCGTCTGCAGCAACCTCTATTTTAATCTCTGTCCAGTCCATAAAAACTATCCTTTCGTGTGTTTGATTTTTATTTTACCACAAACCGGTCAAAAATAAAACCTAATTTCGACAGAAAGCGAACAAAAATAAATCTATTATGCTAAATTATGATATTATTTCACCTTTTCTGTTCACAATATGTTGAAATATTTTTAAAAAAGATATTGCAAAATACAAAATGTTGTGTTAGAATAATGTCACAAAATTGATGGGGGTTTAAAAAATGAAAAACGAATTAAAGGTAGTAATTACCGAAGGTGTATTGGAATCTGCCGACTCAATCGGTGAAAAACTCGCCCGTGAGGGTATTAAGCTGATTTTAGTTCCAAACACTGCAGAGGCGCTTACTGATGTGATTTTAAGTCAGCTTCCTGATATAGTTGTTTGTGATGTTTTTATGAACAACTTTGACGGGATCAGTTTTATAGATCAGACGGCCAAGCTCTCGCTTATCAAGTCACCGCAGTTTATTATGGCATCGTGCTTTGAAAGCTCACGGCTGGAAAGGGAGATAACCGCCGCGGGTGCTGAGTGTCTGTTAAAACGTCCCGTAAGCGATGAGATTCTGCTTGAAAATATAAACAGAATTATTTCCGGCAGGGACAGCGGAAAAACCATAAGCATAGGCGCTTATGCAGATCTTGAGATCAAAATTACAGATATCCTGCACCATATCGGCGTTCCGGCGCATATCAAAGGCTACCATTACCTGCGTGACGCGATTATTCTCTGCATCACAAAGCCTGAAATCATAAACGCCGTCACAAAGCTGCTATACCCTACGGTTGCCAAGGATTACGACACAACATCCTCAAGGGTCGAGCGCGCTATCCGTCACGCTATCGAGGTTGCGTGGGACAGAGGCGACGTGGAGGTACTCAATTCCTATTTCGGATACACAATTCAGGGCAGCCGGGGCAAGCCGACAAATTCGGAATTTATCGCCATGATATCCGATAAACTCCGCTTGCAAATGAAAAAGGTAAGCTAAAATCCAAAACAGACGTGACCTGCGCGGTCACGTCTGTTTTTTATAATTTTGACCAAACAATCAAATATCTTTCGCAACGGTAAAGCACCCTTTTTCCACGCTGTAATAAAACAGCTTAGCAGACAGCGGGTGTTCACACTTTGAGAGGACATTGTCCACCGTGAGTTTCAGATTGTGCATCCGGTCGGCATCGGCGACAGGAGCCATGATCACTACATCCCGGGCGGGAACAGCCACAACAAAGTCCTCTTTATACTGCCGCGCCACAAAACTCCATATGTCCGGGCAGCAAAGTGCGGAGGCCTCAAAATTTCCGCCGCAGACTATCCCTGTGCCTCCCCAGTCGGCAGCGCACAACCGAAACTCAATATCACGAAGCAGATTATTACAGGCAAGTTTAAACAGAGCGGTTTCATCCATACCGTCCGGCAGCATCTCCGACGAGACCATTTTGAGAATATCTCCCTCGTCTGCAACATAAAACACGCCGAGATCGCCCAGCCAGATGTGCCACGGAAGAGTCACCCGGGCCTGCGAACCGTCGTTTGCAATGACAGTAACCACATCGCCTGCGCCTGCGCCTTCGACCTGCTTTATATATGGATATACTTTATCCAGATTTACCGTATTTTTCATTTTGTTCCTCCACCCAAATAAATAAGCAAAAATTGTACTTGTATAATCAGTTACATCCCTTCATAGTTAGGGAAATTCTCTTCTTTTTTGTATCAACGCCCAGAACTTTTACCTTAACAATATCTCCGACCTTAACAACCTCGCTCGGGTGCTTAATATACCTGTCGCAAAGCTGAGAGATGTGGACAAGGCCGTCCTGATGAACGCCGATATCGACAAACACTCCGAAATCAATAACATTGCGGACAGTTCCGGTCATTTCCATGCCCTCTTTTAAATCGTTCATATCCATAACGTCGGTGCGCAGCATGGGCTTGGGCAGATCGTCACGGATATCTCTGCCCGGTTTTGCAAGCTCGGCAATAATATCGTCAAGGGTGGGAATACCGATTCCGCAGAGGTCTGCGACCTCGGCCTTTCCCCTGCTCTTTACGCCGTCTGAAAGGGATATACCCTTGGTTGTAATATCCTTTTTGCTGTAATCAAAAAGTTCGAGCAGCTTTGTCGCAGCGTCATAGGATTCGGGGTGAACGCCGGTGTTGTCAAGAGGATTTTTTCCTCCGGGTATGCGCAAAAATCCCGCGCACTGCTCAAAGGCTTTAGGGCCGAGACCCTTGACCTTTTTGATCTCGGAGCGGCTCTTAAAGCTGCCGTTTTCCTCACGGTAGCCGACAATATTTTTTGCGACCGCCTTCGATATACCCGAAATATATCCGAGAAGCGAGACCGAAGCGGTGTTTATATCAACGCCTACGTTGTTAACGCAGTCCTCAACCACACCCTCGAGCGACTGGGCAAGCTGTGCGGGCGGAACGTCATGCTGATACTGACCTACACCTATGCTCTTGGGGTCGATTTTAACAAGCTCGGCGAGCGGATCCTGAAGTCTGCGTGCAATGGAAACAGCCGAGCGAAGCGATACGTCAAAGTCGGGGAACTCCTCGGCACCGAGCTTTGAAGCCGAATAAACCGACGCTCCCGCCTCGTTTACGACCATATAGCTTACCGGGCGGTCAACCTCTTTAATTGTGTTGGCAATGAAAATCTCCGACTCCTTGGAGGCCGTGCCGTTTCCTATGGAGATACAGTCAACGCCGTATTTTTTGATATATCTTTTAACCTTTTCCGCAGCCTCTACGGTTTTGTTCTGAGGGGGCGTCGGGTAGATAACATCGGTGACAAGCACCTTGCCGTTTTCGTCAACCACGCAGATTTTACAGCCCGTTCTGTAAGCGGGGTCAACTGCAAGCACAACCTTGCCCTTAACGGGCGGCTGCATAAGCAGGGGTTTTAGGTTTTCGCCGAACATCTTTATGGCGCGTTCGTTTGCTTTTTCGGTAAGGTCGTTTCTTATCTCGCGCTCAACCGATGGGAAAATAAGTCGGTCGTAGCTGTCCTCAACGGCATTTCGGCAAAATTCGGTGGAAATACTGCCATTTTTGATAAATAAAGTTCCAATAATATCCAGTGCGGCATTTCGGTCAATATCTATGCTGACCTTCAAAAATTCCTCTTTTTCTCCGCGGTTAACGGCCAGGATGCGGTGACCGGGAATCTTGCTTGCCGGCTCGCTGTAATCGTAGTACATCTCGTACACCGATTCCTCCTCGCCCTTTGCGGTCGAGCGCACAAGACCCTCACGGTTAATAAGGAATTTGAGACGTTTGCGCACGTCGGCGCTGTCCGAGACAATCTCGGCTATAATATCGCTTGCGCCGGCAAGAGCCTGCTGGGTGTTTTCAACGCCCTTTTCCTCATCGACATAAGGCTCGGCGAGTTCTTCGAGCGTGCCGGTTTTGATATCCTGAGCAAGCAGTGCCATTGCAAGCGGTTCAAGACCCTTTGCCTTTGCGACCGAAGCCCTTGTCTTTTTCTTCTGCTTATACGGGCGGTAGATATCCTCAAGCTCGGCAAGGGTCTGGGCTGCCGAAATAGCTGCGGCAAGCTCATCGGTCATCTTGCCCTGTTCTTCGATATTTGCGCTGACCTCTTCCTTGCGTTTTTCCAGACCGCGCAGGTAATTAAGACGGTCAAAAATCTCGCGGAGCACCTGGTCGTCGCAGGAGCCAGTCATCTCCTTGCGGTAACGGGCAATAAAGGGAATGGTGTTGTCATCATCAATGAGCTTGATAATGTTTGTCATATACTCGTCCCTGATGGAAAATTCCTCACACAGTTTCTTTTTGATATCCATTGACTACTACCTCACATTAATTATTTAACGCGCCGGTTATAATCCCGCCGCCCAAAACTATGTCGTCTTTATAAAAGACCGCCGACTGTCCCGGGGTAACCGCTCTTTGGGGCTTTTCAAAAAGCACGGTCGCCTTTTTATCCTTTATTGTTATTTTTGCTCCGCACAGCGGTGCGCGGTATCTTATTTTGACCTGAGCTTCAACGGTTTTGCCCTCATACTGCTCTGCGCCGTTCGGGAAAGAGAGATCTTCCGCATATAGTCCTTCGACAAACAGTTCATCGTTGTCTCCGAGGATAACGCGATTACGTTCGGTATCAATCCCTGTGACATACATCGGCTTACCGAAGCCCATACCAAGACCTTTTCGCTGACCTATTGTAAATCCGACCGTTCCGCCGTGCCTGCCGAGCACATTTCCCTCTTTATCGACAAAATCTCCCGGCTGCCAACTGCACCCGCAGGATTTAAGATAGGAAACATAGTCGTTATCGGGCACAAAGCATATCTCCTGACTGTCCTTTTTCTTTGCCGTGGGAAGCCCGTTTTTCTCGGCAAGCTCTCTTATCTGCTGCTTGTTCATTCCCAAAAGCGGAAAAATGCTGTGAGAGATTTGAAAACCGCTGAGCATATAGAGAAAATAGCTCTGATCCTTGGGGGAATCGGTACGTTTAATATATGAATTTGCGTTTTCATCGGTATATTTTTCGGTGTAATGACCTGTTGCTATGCTGTCAAAACCGTGCTCAAGCGCAAAATCGAGCATAACCCCGAATTTGATATATTTATTGCACAAAATGCAGGGGTTTGGGGTTTTGCCCTCCAAATATGCGGCAGCGAACGGTTCGGTGACGCACCTGCGAAAATCATCCTTAAAATCAAGCATAATATGCTCAATACCAAGGTGGTCGCACACCCTTTTTGCATCGGCGGCTTCCCTTTCTCCGCCGTCGCGCAGCAAAAGGGTAACTCCGCTCACTTCGTATCCTTTATCTTTTAAAAGCATGGCGGCAACCGAGGAATCCACCCCTCCGCTCATACCTACAAGAATTTTTTTCATTTTAAGTATTACTCCATTTCTGGTTTGATTCCCCAGACCACTCTGCCGATACCGGCAATATCGTAATCTATCGAGACATTTTCAAGTCCCGCGTTTTCAAAAAGCTCTTTTACGGTTTTATCCTGATTAATGCCGACCTCGACAGCCATAATGCCGCCAGGTTTAAGACAGTCAAGCCAGTGTTTTGCAAAAAAGCGGTAAAAAATCAGTCCGTCTTCTCCGCCGTTAAGTGCGGTGTTTGGCTCACATTTTACCTCCCACGCAAGATTTTCTATATCTTTTGCGGGAATATAAGGTGGATTTGATAAAATAACGTCCGCGCTTTCTTTTTGGGGCAGATTTTGGGTTGTAAGTACATCTGCCTTTACAGCCTTAACTCTGCTGTCGCTATATGCTTCTATATTTCTTTCAAGGTAATAAAAAGCCTCGTCAAAAAGCTCAAAGCATTTGAAATCAGCCGTTTTGCAGGCTTTTGCAACTCCCAGCGAGACAGCTCCGCTGCCTGCGCACAGGTCATAGACTGTAAAGCTGTTATCCTTGATATACTCTACCGCCCTGTTTACAAGAACTTCCGTATCGTCACGGGGTATAAGCACGCCTTCGCCCACAAAAAGCTCCATTCCGCAAAACACCCACCTGCCCAGAATATATTGCAGCGGGCGTTTTTTGCGCATTTCAATAAGAGAAAAATATTCTCTTTGTTTTTGCTCGCTTATTTCTTCATCGGCACGCATAGAAAGTCCGCTTCTGCCCTCAAAACCAAAGCAGAACTGGAGCAGACTCAGCGCGTCAAAGGCGGGGCTTGTAAGCTCCGCCTTTGCAAGTTGTTCTTTTCCGTATAAATAAGCCTGACCCAGCGTCATTACCACTTATCGTCCTCTTCGTTTTCGGGAATTACCGCCTCAAGCGATGCGATAGCGCACTCTATCTGGTCGGCCGCAGGCTCTTTTGTTGTAAGTCTCTGCATCCACAGACCCGGGGTCGCGATTATTCTTGTAAGAAAGTTGTCGTATCTTCCGCAAATCTTTAAAAGCTCATAGCCGATACCCATAACGATCGGCAGAATGGCTATTTTGCAAAGTGCGCGCAAAAGGCTGTTTACAACCGGTTTAAATGTGGTAAATACAGGCACAAAAAGACCGGCAATAATACCGAGAATGAGCATCAGAATAAGGAAGGATGTACCGCATCTCGGATGAAATCTTGACTGTTTCATAACATTTTCTACCGTCAAAGGCAGACCTTTTTCATAGCAGAAAATGCTCTTATGCTCGGCGCCGTGGTACTGGAACACCCTTTTTATTTCCTTCATCTGGGAACAAAGCGCGATGTAACAGACGAAAATAACAATCTTAATTACGCCCTCAAAAACCGAGCGGTATATAATCTTATCACCTATTCCTTCAGGCAGTCCGGGAATTTTAAGCGCAAGGTCGTAAAGCTGAGAGGGCAGCCACATAAACAGTGCAAATCCCAGTCCTATACCCAGCACGGAGGCAAGGATCATAATAAAATTGAAAATTTTGTCGCCGAAAATGGATGTCAGCTTCTTTTCAAATTTTGAAGGTTCTTCGTCCTCAAGCTCCATGCCCGAGATCTCTGCCGAGCGCATAAGCGCCTTATAGCCGCTTGTCATGGATTCGACAAAGGTAATAACTCCGCGCAAAAACGGAATGCCCAGTATTTTATACTTTTCTTTAAGCGCCTTGCCGCCGAAATCCTCAACGGTTATATTGCCGCCCGGCTCTCTTACGGCCATAGCCGTCTTATGAGGCCCCTTCATCATAACGCCCTCAATAAGAGCCTGACCGCCTATTGAAGTTTTTTTCTTGACCTTATCATCAGTTTTCCTGCTCATCTGACTGTATCCTTTCTTTTTCCGAAATAATAGCGGAAATATCAATGCTTGCCGTATCCTGCCTTACAGGGATAACGGGAAGTTTTATTGTAACGGTAGTGCCTATTCCCTCTTTACTTAAAATGTTAAGCTCTCCGGAGTGCATGGAAACTATCTCGTCGGCAACGGCAAGACCTATTCCAAAGCCCCTGCGGGTTGTGTTTGCTTTGTAAAATCTTTCCTTGACCTTTGAAAGATCGGCCTCGGAAATGCCGCAGCCGGTATCGCTGACCGAGATAATAGCATATCCGTCCTGCTCGGTCGCGGTAACCATAATGGTGCCGTCCTCGTCAGTATATTTAACGGCGTTATCTATGATATTTACAAACACCTGTTTAAGCCTGTTGGCATCGCCCAAAACATAGGACATATTATCCGGCTCGCTGTATACAAGGTGCTTTTTCTCCTGATTTGCACGTTCGGTAAAGAGATAAACAGCCTCGCCCAGCTCGGCAAGAATATCCAGTCTGTCAAAGTTCATGGACATTCTGCCCGTCTGCATATGGGAGAAATCAAGAAGATCCTCAACAAGTCCCGAAAGACGCTCCGATTCACTGATAATTACCTTCATGCCTCGCTGGAAGGTTTCGGTATCCTCCGTTCCGCATGCCATTATTGTCTCACCCCAGCCTTTAATAGCCGTAAGCGGAGTGCGCAGCTCATGCGAAACAGAAGAGATGAACTCGTTTTTCATCTTTTCCGAAGCGGCAAGCTCGTTGGACATGTTGTTGATAATGTCACACAGGTCGCCTATCTCATCGTCGTAATCCTTTTTGAGCATTACGGTAAAATCGCCCTTTGCTATTTTATCTGCAATAGTACCTATCTGTCTTACGGGATTGACAATAGAATTGATAAAATATGTACCCGAAATAAGCACAAAAAACAGCATAAAAAAACCGATAACCGAAATAAGAGCGACCAAGAGGAAAATCCTTCTGTTGACCGGTTCAAGAGAGACAAGCAGGCGCACAGCCTCGCCGTCGGGGACTTCATTACGCTCTAAAAGCTTTGAAAAACACAGTATCTTTTCTCCCCCGGTGTTTTTGCCCTTCCATTTTGCAATTCCGTTTTCGGCAACCTTTGCAAGCTCGTAATCGGGCATGGCAACAGCATCGTCATATTCAAAGCCTGTCGATGAAAGAATTATTTTGCCGGAGGCGTCAATTATCTGAAGCTCATAAAGGTCGACATTCTGTGCGCTTTCAAGATATTCTATTCCGGCCGTGCGCAGATCCATAGTCTGAACATCATACAGATAATCGCTTACATATCCGGCCTCTTTTTCAAGCTGACGTTCCAGGCTGTCGTAGTAGTATTTATTTATAAAAAAAGCCGTAAAAACAACAATAACAACAATTACCGCAAAAATGGCGCTTATAAAATTGACAAGCCATCTTTTGGTTATTCTGCCTATAGATCTCAGCGACTTTACACGTTCTACAAGTCCATTCCAAAACGATTTCATATTTCCGGCCGCTTACGCCTCCCACTTGTAGCCCAAGCCCCAAACGGTAACTATGTGCTGAGGGTTGGAGGGTTCGTCCTCTATCTTCATGCGCAGACGTCTGATATTTACGTCAACGATTTTTTCCTCGCCGAAATACCCTTCGCCCCAGACCTTATTTAGAATGTTTGTACGGCTCAGCGCCATACCCGGATTTGTAAAGAAGTATTCCATTATCTGAAATTCCACCTGAGTAAGCTCTATAAGCTCGTTATTACGGGTCAGTGTTCGGTTGTGCAGATTAAGTGTAAAGTCTCCCGAGGTAATTTCCTTGCCATAGCTCGGTTCACCGGCGCTGCCCACAAGCTTTACCCTGCGGTAAAGGGCGTCAATTCGGGCCATAAGCTCGGAGGGGCTGAAGGGCTTTGTGATATAGTCGTCGGCGCCCATCATAAGTCCGCCTACTTTATCCATCTCCTGCGACTTTGCCGTAAGCATGATTATGCCCATATTGGGACTGCGCTTGCGCAATTCTCTGCATACGGTAATGCCGTCGATTCCCGGCATCATTATATCAAGAAGAGCAATCTCAATACGGCCGTTCTGTTCGTCATATATTTTCAGAGCCTCTTCGCCGCATGAAGCTTCAAACACCTCAAAGCCGGATCTTTTTAAGTTTATTACGACAAATTCTCTTATGGTAGCCTCATCTTCGGCTATAAGAATCCTTTTCATACATTAAACCTCCGTATAATGACATGGCTTTTTGCATATGATTATAAACTTTCATTTACAGAAAAGAACTATCATGCTTTGATAGTTCTTTTCTGTTTTTCTGTCAGGATTTTGTCTTTTATTTTCTAATGTACTAAATAAAAATAATTAACTTCTGTTATTTCTCCGTCTAAAGTTTCAAATTCAATTGACCATTTGCTGTTTTGATATTTATAACCGGCAGATAAAGTATATGGCGGTTATAATCCGATTTTCTCATCCCAATAAGTATAACTGCTGTTAAAAGGTTTTGTACCGTACAATTTTTTAATCTCTTTTATTGGCGTTTCAATTGTAACATTACCGGGAAATACTATATTTTCAGAAAGGTATCTTTCATTTGCTGTTATAAAACTGTCTTCGTTCGGGTTGCTTCTTTTTGCATCTACCATTATCCCTGTAACTAAATTATTTTCTACATATACATTAAATTTTAATGTCCCAGCAGAATCTATATTTATTTCTACATTTTTAATAACATCGCTAAATTTACTGTCAACAATTTTCGTATTCAACGTTGATTCAAAAATATCAACATCACACGGCAATTGAATATTTTTTCCCGCTATTTGAACCTGTCCGCTTTTCCACGGCCTGTCCTGTTTTGCCTCTAAAAAAAATGTGCCGACAAATGCGGTAATCCAAAAAATAAGCACTCCTAAAACTGATAAAACAGCGACTATAGCCGTTTTTATCTTTTTGCGCCGACCGCTTATTTTTTTATTCTTTTTGCTTTTTTCAACGCTCGTACATCTTTCCCCCCTGCTGAAGATTATATCATATTTTTACTTTTTACGGTACGCAATTTTCAATTTGTGAGAAATATAATCTGTTATTACCCGGTTTTAACTTTTTAATACCGGATAATCATATCTTCCTGTGTCACTACTGCTCAATAAGTTTAAAAAGGGAGAAAACAACATCCTGACTTACTATCAGACCGTCGGCAAAGCTTGTTTCAAAAAGTCTTGAGCAGTAGACCTTTGTGCCCACCGTAGCAAGACGGAAAAAGCCCTGTTCCTCAAAGGAATTAAACTCGTCTTCACTGCATGAGTGTATTCTGAAAAGCTCATTTCCGAAAGAATTGTTAATCTCGTCAAAAGCATAAAAATACAGAGTAGAGTTTGCCGCGTCAAGCTTGGCGGTAATTTTTCCCACCCAGCTTTCGGGAATTGTCACAAAATATCCGTCGTCGCTGTAAAAAACGGTATTGAGCATAGGCTCGGTATGCGCGCCTGTATCGCTTACATATCTGTTCCAGCGCAGCATATAAAGCGGGTCTACCGATTCCGCGGTATACGATGGCATAATCACCGCTTCGGGAAGCTCCACAAGTCCGTCGCCGTTTATATCCTGCGACATTACCGAGACGCTGCGTACAAATCTCTCGCTAAGTCCGGTCTCAAAATTATAAAACGGAGCGCACAGAGAGCCGGTATCATTGTCCCAGCACACAACGTCGGTAACTATCATGTTCTGAGCGTTTACTCCGTCGACAACAACAGCATTGTAGCTGTTTTCCTGCTGTTCTTCGGCGGTTTCGTCGCTCTCTGTGTCATCGCATATTCTGCATGCTCTTATTTTCTGATAGCTTATAATTGAATTGTCAAGCGCAGCCGTCCATGTTACCGTCGAAAACGGGTCACCGGTCTCGTCGTTTATATAATATTCCACCATATTTGCGCTTGCAAGCGTCTGGTTTGTAGGAGAAGCAAGTACAAAGGTTAAAAGCTCGTCTTTTTTGTCGTTGTCAAAGTCGCCGCATAGAATTTCGTTGTATGTAACATCATGCTTATTGAGCTGAACGGGATCTACATATGAGGTGTCAACCTCAATGAATGTGCTGTCGTTTCTGAAGCTGTATATTCGCACGGTTTTCTGCACGTTATTGAATACGCTCCAGCTAACGGCGACCTCCGGGCCGTCTTCACCGTCAAGGTTGCAGAACATAACCTTGTCGATGCCGGTGCCGGGACCTATCAGATCATTGCAGACAATCCAGCGGCCGTGGTGCTCTTTGAGCATAATAACATGAATGCTCTCATCGGAGTCGGCGCGCTTGTAAAAGGCGACCGTTTCCTGTGAGCCGTCGCCGTTCAGGTCATTCATAATAATTGCCGAACGGTGCTCGCCGCCCATAGGATATTTATAAACAATTTTTGTGCCGGACCATGACTCTATGGCCTCTCGTATGCCCTCTCTGTCTCCCGTCTCCCTTGGAGGGCGGAGCAATGACGAGCTATCGGAGGGGGTGCAGCCGCCG
>JAFRVM010000175.1 GCA_017438505.1 Clostridia bacterium
ATTTTTGTAAAAACTGCGATTGGCACAAATTTAACAGCTTTCAATTTTATTTTTTGCCATTTTATCCAAATTATACCCTCCGGGCGGGCATAGTCCGCTTTCCCTTGTTGCATCACGGCGGGGAGCACCCGCAGGCAATGTGTTGCATCACGGCGGGGAGCCCCCGCGGGCAATGTGTTGCATCACACAACTTTTTGCGACAGCAATAAATTATAATCTTACAGAGAAAACCGGTCAGCAAAAGCTGACCGGTTTGGTTTGTGCTGAGGTGCTGTTTGGCACAGATTAAAAGGGTCAAGGGCGGAGCTCATATCGCTGGCGAAAGGGGGCTCGGGGGAAAACTATTCGAAACAGTTCCCCCGACGTCCTTTGTTTAATTTCCTCTGTGGGAAAGTAAATGCCCCTGCGGCATGAGCAGATGGAAAATTTCGTTTTTTCTTTGACTTATAATTAAAAAACATATTGACAAAGCAGCAGTACAGTGATATTATGTGAGTAGATGGTTAGAAAATTATCTAAATATCTACTAAGCGAAGGAGGAATGTACCGTGGGAGATGTATGGAAAGCCCTCTCCGACCCGACGCGCAGGAAAATTCTCAGCATGCTGCGCCGCAAAAGTATGAATGCCGGGGAGATAGCGGAGCATTTTGAAATGAGCAAGCCCTCGGTCAGCAATCACCTCGGCATACTTAAACAGGCGGGGCTTGTGGACGCCGAGAAAAAAGGTCAGAACATTATTTACACTGTCAACACAAGCGTTTTTGAGGATATTCTCAGCTTCGCCGCGTCTTTTACCGAGAAAGGAGACAAATAAAATGAAAAAGAAAATCGCCGTTACATTAGCTTTTGTTCTGTCGCTTATCAACATGGCGGCCTCCGCCCTGTTCACCTACTTTCAGGACGTCCGGACCGTGCCCACCCACTTTGGTCCCGACCTTAAACCCGACGCCTACGGCAGCAAATGGGCGCTGCTGTTTATTCCCGCGGTTTGCCTTCTGCTGTCTGTCGGCTTTTATATTTACCGCATAGCCACCGCAAAAAAAGAAAACGTGCAGAAAAACAAAAAATACGAGGACAGATTTATTGTCTCGTTTATACTTATATTTATTATCCTCGGCTGGGGTCTTGCCCTTGGCACGACCGGAATTATCACAATTACCGCGGACGCCGTTGTTCCCTGGATAACCATAGCGCTCGGAATTATTATGGTGGTACTCAGCAACATTATGGGCAAGCTCGCCCCCAACCGCACCTTCGGACTGCGTACCCACGGCACTCTCAGAAACAAAACGGTTTGGCGCAAGGCGCACAGACTTTGCGGAAATCTCGGCGTTATCGCCGGTATCGTCGGCATTATTCTCGGCATCTGCGCCTTTGCCTTCGGCAGTATCGCTACCTATCTGCTCTCGGCAGAACTGATTTTCTTTATAATTATGGCGGTACTTATTCCCACCGTTTACTCCGAGGTGCTTTACAAAAAGCTCGGCGGTGATGAGACTTGAGCGAGAGCTTTACCGTAAAACCGATAGGATATATCCACTCAGATTTTACCTCAAAATTCGGCATACCACGCCAGAGCGGGCTTGCGGGGCTCAGCGCAAAAATTGTTTTTGAGCCGCAGTACGCCATAGAGGAGGCTTTTCGCGGCATAGAGAAATTTTCGCATATATGGCTGCTGTGGCAGTTTTCGCAAAACGAGCAAAAGCCGTGGTCGCCCACCGTGCGACCGCCGAGATTGGGCGGCAATACCCGCGTGGGTGTTTTTGCCTCCCGCTCGCCCTTTCGGCCCAACAGCATAGGGCTTTCTTCGGTCAGGCTCGAGCAGGTGGAGCACCACCCGACCCTCGGCACGGTTCTGCATATTCTGGGCGCCGACCTTATGGACGGCACGCCCATTTACGATATCAAGCCCTATCTGCCCTACACCGACAGCCATCCCGATGCGAGCGCAGGCTTTGCCGGCGAGGTCTTCGGCGAAAAGGTAAGGGTTGAGATTGCCGATAATCTTTTGGAAAAAATCCCCGGGGAAAAACGTGAGGGTCTGCTTGCCTTGCTTGCCGAAGATCCCCGCCCCGCCGTTCAGAACGACCCCGAAAGGCTCTACGGTATGAGCTTTGCAGGCTTTGAGGTGCGCTTTACGGTAAGCGAAAATTTGCTGACCGTGCGGGAGATTGAAAAAATCTGAACTAAGCCGTCAAACAGCACAACAGGTATCGGCTTATATTGTATATTTTGAATAATGGAAAAACATTTCCCCCTATGATATAATTAAGAAAATTATGTCATAGGGGGAAGCTTTATGAACATCTTTTACCGAATTTTATACGCCCTTAATCACGCAACCATGCCACGTCCCGCGCCGTGGGGCTGGTTTCATCTTATGTGGCTGGGGCTGACCTTTGCCGCGATATTTGTGCTGTGGCTGCTTCGCAAAAGGCAGGGTGAACGGCAGCTTAAAACCGTTCTGCTTGTTTACGGCATAACCGCTCTTGTTCTTGAGGTGACAAAGCAGATAATATGGTCGTTCAATTACGCCGACGGCGCGGCCGTGTGGGACTATCAGTGGTATGCAGCGCCTTTTCAGCTCTGCACAACGCCGATTTTCGCTTCGCTTATCGCGGCATTCCTTAAAGACTGCCCGCTG
>JAFRVM010000176.1 GCA_017438505.1 Clostridia bacterium
GCGGGCGCTCTTTTCCTACCTTGCCTTTTTTACGATTCTCGGCAGCATATCGACAATGCTTATGCCCGACAGCTGCTTTGTCGAAACGATAGAGATAAACATCCACACAATGTGGCTGCACATGGGCAGCTTTGCGGTTTCGGTCTATCTGCTTATGAGCGGCAATGTAAAGCTTGATTTTAAGAGCCTGCTGCGCGGATTTTATGTTTTTCTCGGCTTCGCCGCGGTTGCCGATATTATCAACATTATCGTTTATAAATCGGGAATTTTGCATGGAGAGACCTTTAATATGTTCTACATAAGCCCCTATTTTGTAAGCTCGCTTCCCGTTTTCTGCGATATCCAGCCAAAAGTTCCCTATGCCGTTTATCTTTTCCTCTATGTTTTCGCCATAGGCATGGGCGGCGCTATTGTGTTTGGTATTTGTAAATGTATTGAGAAGATTGCTTTAAAAATAAAGTCAAAAAATACCGTGGCTATTGATTAAGTCGGGGAGCCCCGGGCAGTGCCCGGCTTTGATGCTTTGGCATCAATTAACTATAAATTAAACACCAAACAATAATATGCGGTAATTTTATTCCCTAAAATACGCACAACCAAGCAAACCAAAACGGACAGCGAAAGCTGTCCGTTTTTCTCTGTAAGATAACAATGTAATATAGCGACAAAAAGTTATGTGATGCAACACATTAAAAGCGGGCTATGCCCGCCCGCGGGGGCTCCCCGCGCTGACCGTTTTTTTCTGTGTAGGATTAAGTTTTTACAGAGGTAGCGGCGGTATCAGTAGCGTAATAATCCAACCTTTTTATAAACCTTCGCCATGGTGCGGGAGGAGATTGCGAGCGCCTTTTCGGCGTTCTCCCTTGCGCAGGTTTCGAGGAAAGCCTTATCGCCCATATACTGACGGAATTTTTCCTGGATGGGCGCGAGAACAGCCACAACAGCCTCACCGACAGCCGTTTTGAAATCGCCGTAGCCCTTGCCCTCAAATTCCTGCTCGATCTGCTCAAAGCTCTTACCCGTGCAGGCGGAGTAAATCTCCATAAGATTGTTTATGCCCGCCTTGCCCTCGGCATAGCGCACGCAGGCCTCGCTGTCGGTGACCGCCGAGCGGAACTTTTTGATTATCTGGTCGGGGGTATCGGTCATAAGAATGTACGACTTTGCGTTTGTATCCGACTTTGACATCTTCTTTTCGGGATCCTGCAAATTCATTACCCTTGCGCCGATTTTGGGAATGTACGGCTCGGGAACGACAAAGGTATCGCCGTAAAGATTGTTAAAGCGGTTTGCAATATCGCGCGAGAGCTCAAGATGCTGCTTCTGGTCGGCTCCCACGGGAACCATATCGGCCTTGTAGAGCAGAATATCGCCCGCCATAAGCGAGGGGTAGGTAAACAGTCCCGCGTTTACGTTGTCAGCGTGCTTTGCCGATTTATCCTTGAACTGGGTCATGCGCGAAAGCTCGCCGAACTGGGTATAGCAGCTCAGCACCCATGCAAGCTCGGCGTGTGTGTAAACCATCGACTGATGGAAAAATATCGACTTTTCGGTATCTATGCCGCAGGCAAGCAGCAGGGCGTAAAGCTCGGTCTGAGCCTTGCGGAAGGCTGCGGGATCCTGCCTGACGGTAATGGCGTGGAGATTTGCCGTGGCGTAAACGCACTCAAACTCGTCCTGCATGGCGACCCAGTTGCGCAGCGCGCCAAGGTAGTTGCCAAGCGTGGGCGTGCCGGTGGGCTGGATTGCGGAAAATATTCTCTTTTTTCTCTCTGCGTTTTCCATGTTAGCAAAAACTCCTTAATTCCTTGGCAAGTATTTCCATACCGTCATAAAGCTGCTGATCGGTAGGGGTGGAGAAATTAAGACGGAAGCAGTGGCTTACCTTTGACTCGTCGGTAAGAAATGCCGAGCCGGGAACGACCGCGACCTTATCTATAACAGCCTGCTTGCAGAAGGCGGGCATATCGACCTTTTCGGGCAGCGTGCACCATATGAACAGACCGCCGGAAACCCTGTCATACTTTACAAAATCGGCGCAGTCGCGATCAAGACAGTCCATCATTATCCCGCTCTTGCGGCGGTAGATTCCGCGGATCCTCTCAAGATGAGCGTCGTATTTGCCGCTTGTCATAAAGCGGTCAACAAGCATCTGAGCGTAGATATTTGTGTGAACGTCGGCAACCTGCTTGCATACCGTCATTTTGGCGATGATGGGAGCGGGAGCTATGGCGTAGCCCACGCGCATACCGGGGCTTATAACCTTTGAGTATGTGCCGGCGTAAATAACCCTGCCGTCGGTGTCCATTGATTTGATGGAGGGAATGTTTTCTCCCTCAAAACGGGTCTCGCCGTAGGGGTTGTCCTCCAAAATGAGCATATCGTACTTGCGAGCAAGCTCGTAAATGGCCTTTCTCTTTTCAAGAGAGGTCACAACGCCTGTGGGGTTCTGGAAATTGGGGATGATATAGATAAACCGCGCTTTTTTCTCGGTTTTGAGGGTGTTTTCAAGAGCCTCGAGGTTCATTCCGTCCGATTCCAGCGGTACTCCGCAAAGGCGGCAGCCGAAAGCGCGGAATGCGTTGAGCGAGCCGATAAACGAGGGATCCTCGCATATTACGGCGTCGCCCTCGTTGCAAAGGGACATGGTAGCAAGGTTCATAACCTGCTGCGCGCCCGCGGTGATGATTATCTCATCAAAATCCTTTACGCTGTCGTAGCGGCTTGACATAAAATCCCTAACGGTTTTTTTGAGCGCGGGGTATCCCTCGGTAATGGAGTACTGCAGCGCGTCAACCGGCGAACCCGCGAAAATCTCCTCGGAAATTTCTTTCAGTTCATCGACAGGGAAAGCGTCGGGCGAGGGGTTGCCTGCGGCAAGGGAAATTACGCCGGGCAGAGAGGTAAATTTGAGTATCTCTCTTATTGCGGAGGGCTGAAGGCCCATAACTTTGTTTGCGAAATTATATTCCATTTTAAACACCTGCTAAAAATATTTTTATATATCAGCTTACAAGAAGCTCCAGTGTGGCGGGCTCTACAGAATAGTCGTAAAACGCCATATAGCTTATGTCATGCAGAGTCTCGGTGCGTGCGCTAAACCCGGTATAGCCTTCGGCCTCGGGGTCGGGAAGGGCGGCGCGGAACAGCTCTACAAGACTGTCAATCTGATTGCGGGAGGCAGAGGGGTCGCTGTTTTTAATCATAACCTTTACCTGAGCAAAGAAGTATGCTTCGTCCTCCTTGCGGGTGGCGGCAGGGGAATAAACCCTTAAATTACTGCCGTTTACGGCGTTTGTCTCCTTGTTGGAGTAAACCTCGATAACCGCTTTGTCGCCGTAGGTAAGGGTCGTAGTGTTGTACTTGGGTTCCTCTTTTTCGGTCACCTCGGGAATAACGGCGGTGGGAGCTTCGGGGTTTCCCTGCGCGGTTTTCTTAGCGGCGTCAACGTATTTTTCAACGTAGGCTTCCGCCGTGGTATTTTTTATATCCTTTGTGTCTCCGCCGCGAGGTATAAGTGTGTCTCCGCCGCGAGGTATAAGAACAATGCACAAAATGACGGCAGTCACAGCCACCACAAGTGCGATAATAATAAAAAGCTTGTATCTGTTCCAGAATTCTTTATAGTCAAAATTTGAAACCTTTCCGGTCCGCTGAGTATTTTCCATTTGATTCATAATACATCTTCCTCCTTTTCTTTTTATAATACCACCCTGCGGCGATAAAATCAAGTATTTCCCGTAAAGCGCAAAAAACTTTGACAAAATACAGCGCCGGTAGTATAATTGACCTGATATTTTTAAAAACAGGAGCGCTTGATGTGAACAAAATTCTTGACATGCACTGCCATATCTACCCCGATAAAATAGCCCAGAAGGCCACCGAGGTAATAGGGCAGTTTTACGACATACCCATGTATCACGAGGCGGGGAGTTGCCTGCATCTTATCAATTCACTAAAGGCGGCGGGAGTTTCGCAGGCGCTTGTATGCTCGGCGGCAACGACCCCCGCGCAGGTTTGCTCAATAAACAATTTTATTGCCGCATCGGTGGAAAAATATCCCGAAACTTTTATCGGATTCGGCACTATGCACGCATATTTTGAGAATATCGGCGACGAGATCGACCGCATGATCTCACTCGGCTTAAAGGGAATAAAGCTGCACCCCGATTTTCAGAAATTCGCCATAGATTCCCCGGCCGCCATGAACATTTATGAGGCTGCCGAGGGCAGACTGCCGATTTTGTTCCACACGGGCGATAGAAGATACGATTTTTCCGGCCCCGATAAGCTAGCCAATGTTCTGCGCAGATTTCCCGGGTTAAAGGTCATTGGCGCGCATTTTGCCGGATATTCCCAGTGGGACGAGGCGGTAAAATACCTTGCCGATTTCGATATTATGGTGGATACCTCCTCCTCGCTGCCTTTTCTCAGCGCCGAAAAAGCAAAGGAGCTTGCGCGAATCTGGGGTATAGACCGCATGATGTTCGGCAGCGATTTTCCAATGTGGAGCCAGAGCGACGAGCTGGTGCGCGCCGAGGTTCTGGGCATAACAAGCGAAGAGGATAAAGAAAAGTACTACTACCTCAACGGCGCCCGTCTTTTAGGGCTGGCGTAGCCAGCTTTTGATGTGTTGCATCACGGGACTTTTTGCGACAGCAGTAAATAATAATCGTACGCAAGAAAAACGGACAGCATCGGGTGCTGTCCGTTTTGGCTGGTACAGTGGTTTTGCAATGCCCTGCCTGCCGTGACTGGCAGGATTAATCTCTTAAATCGCTTAAAAGCTTGATAGCCTCTTCCTTTTTCTCGTCGCTCAGAAGTCGGAAGTTGAGAAGCATTGTGCGCTCTTTTTTATCAAGATCGTAAAGGCTTTCACCTTTTTTCTTATAGCTTGTTTTTTTCTCGGCTACCGCGTCTATTTTGCTGGGGTCGCCCTCAAGAAGGTAGTCATAATCTACGTTGAATACGTGTTTGAGCTTGACAATGGTTTTAATACTGGGAGAGGTTTTGCCTGTCTCGTAGTAGGTGTAGGTGGATCGATCTATTTTCAGAACATTAGCCATATCCTGCTGCGTGTATCCACATTTTACTCTCAGTTTTTTCAGTGTTTCGTTTAACATGGTGAGCACTCCTTTAATTAAATTTTTTGTTTAGCGGGGATTATCAGCCTATCCCCGCATTTTTAATTTAATCTTCAGCCGGCTGCGAAGGAGCGTTGTCCTCGGCAATCTCTTCGGCTGTTTCTGCCGCACCCTCATCGGCAGAGCCGTCATCCTCGACGGCGGCGGTTTCTTCACCCTCCTCGTGCGGAACGCGGGCTACGGCGACAATTTTGTTTGTCTCGTCTGTCCGCATTACTCTAACGCCTTTGGCAGGGCGGGCACATAACCGGATTTCGCCTACCGAAACCCTTATTATTATGCCGTTTGACGATATAATTATAATATCGTCGTCCTCGTTTACGACCTTTATAGCTGCGACGTCGCCGTAAAGGTTTGTACGGTAGTTCTTTATACCCTTACCGGCCCTGCTCTGCAGACGGTAATCCTCGGGAACCGAGAGTCTGCCGAAGCCTGTTTCGGTAATGGTAAGAATATTCGCGCCTTCGCGTAAAACGCTCATACC
>JAFRVM010000177.1 GCA_017438505.1 Clostridia bacterium
AAAAACGCCAATAATAGCTTTAGGCTGTAAAAACGGCTCAAAATTGCGAAAAAGGGAAAGATTTAAAATATGAAAGCGACAGGAATTGTAAGAAGAATCGACGACCTCGGCAGGGTGGTCATCCCCAAGGAGATCCGCCGCACAATGCGTATCCGCGAGGGCGACCCGCTGGAGATATACACTGCAAACGACGGCGAGGTCATATTCAAAAAATATTCTCCCATAGGGGAGCTGTCTCCGTGGTCGGCGCAGTATGCCGAGATTCTCAGTAAAAATACGGGGTATCCCGTGCTTATATGCGATAAGGATCATGTTATAGCCGCGGCGGGAGTATCGCGCAAGGAGTACGTCGGGCGCAGAATATCCCGCATGACCGAGGATATACTCGAACAGCGCAAAAACTACGCGGCGAAAAATGACGGCTCTGAGGGCTTTTTGCCGGTTGAGGGACTGGACAGAGCCGCCGTGAGCGTGGATGTTGTGATATCCTCCGGCGATGTTATGGGCGCGGTGGTCATGCTGGAAAATGACGGCAAGACCCTGCCCGGGGAGGCCGAGCTGCGTCTTGCAAGCGTGTGTGCCGGCTTTTTGGGCAAGCAGATGGAGGACTGAAAAAACAAATACCCCGCAAAAGCTTTTTATGCTCTTGCAGGGTATTTTTTATTGTCCGTTATCGGTTGTCAGGTCGGCAAAGGTAAAGGGGATTATCTTTTTCAAATCATCGGGGGACAGCTCGACCTGAAAGCCTATCTTGCCGCCGCTGAAAAAGAAGGTTTCAAAACCTGCCGCAGTCCGGTCGATAAAGGTCGGGAAGAGCTTTTTCATTCCTATGGGGGAGCAGCCGCCGTGAATATAGCCGGTCAGGGGCAAAAGCTCCTTGTTTTTTATCATCTCGATGCTTTTTTCGCCCGCCGCTCTGGCGGCTTTTTTTAAATCCAGCTCTCCTGTGACGGGTATTACAAATACAAAGTGCTGCTTTGTTTTTCCGCCCACCGTTACAAGGGTTTTAAAAACCTGCTGCGGGTTTTCTCCCAGAGCCTGCGCGACCTCCGTGCCGCTGACCGCGCCGGTATCGGCGTAAAAATGGCACTTGTGGGGTATCTTTTTCTGCTCCAAAAGGCGCATTACATTTGTTTTTTCGGTACTGTTTTTCACATCTTTCACCGCTTTTATCTTTTTGATTTCTTATAATTATATCAGCATAGAGCCCCGCGGTCAATATATCGGCGCAGGCAGTTATTTTTTTATTTACACGCCGGTTTTATGGTGCTATAATATATGCGAAGAGATATTCACTTTTAAAAGCTAAAAGGGGGATAACATTATGTTACATTCTTTTACTCGCAATCATAACGATCTTTCCACAGAGGCGGGTTTTCAGTTTGAGTTTTTCTGCGACTGCTGCGGAAACGGATTTAAATCCACCTTTGTTTCGTCAACCACATACGGTCAGAAGAAAAAGAGCGAATTTTTAGGCAGAGGGGCAAATATGCTCGGCGGACTTCTCGGCGGCAAGCTGGGTGATTTGGGCTGGGCTGTCGAGCGAGGCAGCAACGTTATCGGCGACCGCCTGAACGATCAGAGCCCCCAGTGGCGCAAGGAGCATGAGGCTGCCTTTGACAACGCTCAGGAAGAAGTTAAGCCTTACTTTAAAAAGTGTCCCGCCTGCAACAAGTGGGTGTGTGGTGACTGCTGGAACAACGAAGAGGGTCTTTGCACCGACTGCGCTCCCCGCGAGAGCGCTTATGTGGCTCAGGCGCGCAATCAGGCCATGAGACGCAACATAGACGAGGCGGCGGAAACGGCCACCGTATGGACAGGTAAGCTGGAGAACAGAACGACCGTCTGCCCCAAGTGCGGTCAGCCCTCGGGCAGCGGCAAGTTCTGCAATTCCTGCGGCGCTCCGTTAGGACTCAACAAATGTCCCAACTGCGGCGCGGCGGTCGCTCTGGGAGTTAAATTCTGCAGCGAGTGCGGTTCTCCGATTGCCGCAAAGAGCATATGTCCCTCCTGCGGACACGAGAACGAGCCGGGCACCAAGTTCTGCGGCGAATGCGGAACAAAGCTTTAATAATATGAAAAAATATCAGTGCGTATTGACCGCCGGCGGTATCGAATCCGAAGCAGCCGTTTTGGTAGGCGAAGAGGGCATAGAGATATCGGCGGGAAAAAGAACTATATACGTTGATTTTTCGAGCGTGCTTGATTTTAGGCTGATAAATTACCATTTTCACCTCTATACAAAAGAAGGGGAGACGGTGCTCTCCAAAATGGGTCTTGACACCGAAGGTTTTTTTGAGAATTTCTGGCTGGCTTTTGACGCGCGCACCCGCAGGTCTCTCTTTTTAAAGAGCGCAGCTGAGCGTGAAAGCGAGGGTGATTACACCTATACCGAGGACGGA
The DNA here is from genome assembly GCA_017438505.1 of Clostridia bacterium. GTDB lineage: Bacteria > Bacillota > Clostridia > Oscillospirales > Acutalibacteraceae > RGIG2835. The sequence goes on from JAFRVM010000177.1 coordinate 2,403, forward strand.
AAAACCTATAACGGCAAGGCTAAAGTTTCTCTGTTTGAGGACTGCCTGTGTCTGCTTCCGCATAACATCGGCGCTCGCCGGATACCCTTATGCTTTGCGGATAAACCGGCAATAAACGGCTATCAGCTTACCGTAAATCTCGACACCGGGGAGAGCTATACCGTCGCACGTCTCGGACACGACACTCTGCCCTTTTTTGAAAAGCTGGAAGCCTTCCGAAACAATTCAACCGCGCGGTGGAACAGCGCCCATGCCGAGCTTGAAAAAAATATAATCGGGCGGCTGGGAGAGCTTGCCCCCAGATATGAGTTTATTAAGCAAAACTGCGACAGGGTTTTCTGCGGGCTGTTCTCTCCCGATAACGACGCCTTCTGGTTTGCCGGCATAAAAAATAACAAAGCCGCCGCCGAGCTTATTATCGGCGAGAGCGCGGCGACCTATCTGTATGAATTTTCCGTTCCCGACGTCCGCTTTGAGGCCGATATGCGCCACGCTTATGAAGCGGTAAACGCAAACCGTGAGGTTATTTACGCCGATGAGCAGACGGTTGCAGCAAAACCGCTCTATCAAATGGCGATTGACCGCAGCTCGCATGTGCGTTTTCTGCGCGGATGCAGTGCCGGAAGAATAATACACAACGCCGCATGGCAGAAAAATATGCTTGAGTTTTTACAAAACTAACATCAGTTAAAAGCATACGGCAGACCGTAAAAAGCTATCGTATGCTTTTATATTTACCTCAAAGGGAAAGCAAAAAGGGGGTTATATTCTGTGGATAACAGCGAAAACAAAAAGACCGCGAGCTCATTTAAGGATTTTAAAAACAAAGGACTGCTTAAAAGGTTTATATCCTACTACAAGCCGCACAAAAGACTGTTTATAATGGATATGACGGCGGCCTTTCTGGTTGCGCTTATAGGTATCGTATACCCTATTGTGACAAGAAGTATGCTCAACGACCTTATACCGAACAAAAACTACCGCATGATAGTGATTTTCGGCTTGCTGCTGCTTGCGCTTTACGGCATAAAGATGCTGCTAAACTTTTTTATCCAGTATTACGGTCATGTTATGGGCGTAAGGATGCAGGCGCAGATGCGCTCGGATATGTTTTGTCACCTTCAGCGTCTGCCCTATATATTTTACGACAACAACGAAACGGGCAACATTATGTCCCGCATGACCAACGATCTTATGGAGATAAGCGAGCTTGCACATCACGGCCCGGAGGAACTTATAATATCCTCAATATCTGTTATTGTCGCGTTTGCTTATCTCTGCACAATAAACGTATATCTTACCCTGATAGTTTTTGTGTGCGTTCCGTTTATGCTGATAATTTCGCTCAGCTTACGAAAAAGGATGCGCAACGCCTTTGCCGAAAGCAGAAAATCCATTGCAAAAATAAACGCCTCGCTTGAAAACAGCATTTCGGGCATAAGGGTAACAAAGGCATACACAAACTCGGCAAAAGAGACCGAAAAGTTCGAGGTGGGCAACGGCGAATTTGTAGCCGCAAGGAAAGACGCCTACAAGGCTATGGGACAGTTTTTCTCGGGCAACACCTTTGTCACCGATATCTTCAATGTTGTGGTTATAATCGCGGGAGGTCTTTTTCTTTATAAGGGCACAATCAACTTCGGAGATTATTCCGCCTTTGTGGTTTCGGTCAACATATTTCTTTCGCCTATCCGCAATCTTATAAACTTTATGGAGCAGTACCAGAGCGGCGTTACCGGCTTTGAGAGGTTTGCCGAGATAATGGACGCCGAGCCGGAGGCGGATACTCCCGGCGCGACCGATATTGAGAATGTAAAGGGTCACATTCGCTTTGAAAAGGTAACATACAGCTACGACGGTGAAAATGAGGTGCTGTACGATGTAAGTCTTGATATTAAAACGGGCACAAAGTTTGCCCTTGTCGGCCCTTCGGGCGGCGGAAAGACCACCATCTGCCACCTTATCCCGCACTTTTACGATGTAACGAGCGGGCAGATTTTTATTGACGGCAGGGAGATTCACACAGTTACCCTGGAATCGCTGCGCAAGAATATTGGCATAGTCCAGCAGGATATTTATCTTTTTAACGCATCATTTAAGGATAATATCCTCTACGGTAACCCCGGAGCTAGCGAGGAAGAAATTATCAGCGCAGCCAAAAGGGCAAACATTCACGACTACATCATGAGCCTGCCAAACGGCTACGATACCGAGATAGGCGAGCGCGGCGTGCGGCTTTCGGGCGGACAAAAGCAGAGACTTTCCATTGCAAGGGTATTTCTTAAAAACCCGCCCATACTTATTCTGGACGAAGCAACAAGCGCCCTTGACAACACCACCGAAATACTTATTCAGCAGGCGCTTGACGATTTGTGCGTAGGCAGAACTACGCTGGTTGTCGCCCACAGGCTTTCCACAATAAAAAACGCCGACGAGATAGCGGTGGTATCGGGCGGCAGAATAACCGAGCAGGGCACTCACGAGCAGCTTCTCGCAAAGGACGGCACCTACGCCGACCTTTACAATCTGCAGTTTAGGGCAAGTGCCGAATACCAATGAGGTCTTTTTTATGTATGATATTTTGCGCTGTCCCGTCTGCGGGGAAAATCTGACCGCCGAGGGCGGCAGGCTTTTCTGTACGCGGGGCCACAGCTTTGATATGGCTAAGGAAGGGTATGTAAACCTGCTCTCGGGCGGGCATAAATCGGGAGAGGAAATAGGCGATAACCGCCAAATGGCGCGCAGCCGCAAAAATTTTCTGGATAAGGGCTATTATTCCCCGCTTGCCGACGCCGCGGCCGGGCTGCTCGAGCAAAGACAGCCGAAAACCGTTCTGGATATCTGCTGCGGAGAGGGGTATTACACCGAATATCTTTCAAAACGGTATCGGGGCGGGAGCTTTTACGGCTTTGACATCTCAAAGGAGATGGTGCGGCTTGCCGCAAAAAGGCGGTGCGGAGCGTCACTTTTTGTCGCCAATATCTCGCGCATACCCATACGGGATGAAAGCGTGGATTTTGCCTTTCACTTTTTCGCACCCTTTCACAGCGGGGAGTTTTACCGTATAATAAAACAAGGCGGTATGCTTGTCACGGCAATCCCGGGCAAGCGGCATCTTTTCGGACTCAAGCAGGTGCTTTATGACACCCCTTATGAGAATGACGAGGCTCTGCCCGACGTCGGAAACTTCAAAATAACCCGCAAGATAAAGGTGCGCGATGAAATAACCCTGACAGACAGCGAAGATATGCTCTCGCTTTTGCAGATGACCCCCTATTATTACCACACCCCGACCGAGGGCATAAATAAACTCTGCGCCCTATCGTCCCTTACAACGGAGATTGAATTTGTGCTGGTGTGCTGTGAAAAATAAACGACCCCCAAGGCTTCCCCCTCGGGGGAAGCCTTATATGAAAACCCCCCAAAGCAGAATTTTAATCTGCTTTGGGGGTATTATAGGTTTAGGTATTCTTATTCTGCCGGGGTAAAATATGCGTCACCTATTATTACGTTACAAGAATAATATGCACATTTAATGACCATTTGAATTTCCAACTTGATAACTCCTTCAAGATCTATATTGATTTCTTCAGGAACAAACCCACCCGATATTTTCTTCTTATAAGCTACATTTCCATCAGAGTATATAATTAATTGGACAGATTCCTCGGGGTCTCGGGTGTTTTCATCAAGAGCAACTGTAGCTGTAAAAGAAGAATACTTATTATTTACATAATAACTAACAGTTTGTTTATCTCCATCATTTATCCACCCCCAACCAACATAATCTTTAACAAGTAAGAGGTTATGGCTATATGAAGTTCCTGTTACATCTGTAGCTATACTCGGATTATCATATTTCATCGAGTCATCATCAGTTTGATGCTGTAAGACCCTCATATCCTCAATCCAAACTTTACCTGTTTTTTTCTGTATTTGCTCATTTATTTCTTCTTCTGTTGGTTGACTTTCGTATAATGAGCTTTCAATAGAAGTTACATTACTGCTTGTATCAAGTGGGGATGTTAATTTAATGGGACCAAACTTAAGAGTTATGCCAAACAAACCGAGCAAACCGAAAACTATGGCAATAATAACGCCCCATTTTTCCCAATTAATCTCCTTTTTTTCGTCGTTATTCATCTTCCGTCCCTCCATATAATTATTTATATAACCAAATAGTTATAATTTACTTTATTTTACACCCACAATGATAAAATGTCAATAATAAGATTGATATTTCATTTAAAGAAGGAACGGGTATGGGTTATTACAGGCGGATACGCGATTTGCGGGAGGACAGCGATATGACTCAGGCGCAGGTGGCGGCTTATCTTTCCATGAAACAGCCGCAATATTGCAGGTACGAGCGGGGACTGCGCGATATTCCGACCGACGTTCTTATCGCTCTTGCAAAGCTATACAATACCTCGACCGATTATATACTTGGATTAACAGAAAACCGGCACTGATGAAGCATCATCAGCGCCGGTTTATTGCTGTTATTAATTTGTATTAAAGTCCCTCTTTATCCGAGAGCTTGTTCATTACAAGACCTGTAATAAGCTTGGGATAGAAGTAGGTGGATTTTTGGGGCATTTTTTCATCCGCCGCCGCAACGTCGCGTATCTCTGTAACTCTTGTGGGGTTGAGGATAAAGCTGCACTGGAACTCTCCACTGCGCACCTTCTCAATAGCCTCATCGAAAGTCTTAGTATAGGTCAGGTTTATCTGCTGAGCCATATTCTCTTTATCTATACCCAGGAACTCCTCAAGGATAAGGGTGTGCAGAATTGCAACGTCAAGCTGACGTGAAGCGGGGGAGAGGTCGGGCAGCTTTTTGTCCATGACCGCATGGTCGCGCAGTACAAACAGTGTGTACTCGTCTCCGCCTGCGTACATGGCAAACGCCTTTTTGTTTTCGGCATACAGCTTTGCAAGAGCCGCTTCGGCACTACCGACGCCGACGCATTTTGTGACCTCAAAATACTGCTTTGCCTTTTCGCAGAGAGCCTGCGCGTCAAAGCTTTCAAGGTCGCGTACCATACGGTGGGTGGGGAATACCACAAGACCGTCGTTTTGCATATCGACAAGCATCATCATAACATAGTGGCTGCCGTCGCCCGGAGTTGCCTTGCCCTGCTCGAGCAGATGGTTGCGGTAATTGAGTGCTGTTTCGTAACGGTGGTGGCCGTCGGCGATATACAGCTTTCTGTCGTTAAAATCGGAGCACAGAGCTGCGAGGGTAGCGGGGTCGGTAATCGTCCACAGACGGTGGATAACGCCCGCGCCGTCGTCAAAGTCGATTTCGGGCGCGACCGAAGCAAGGGCGGAGATTTTGCCGGCAGTGTTTTTCTCGTCGTCCATATATAATGAATAAATCTGGGAGAAGTTGCAGTTTGTTGTGCTCATAAGGTTGAAGCGATCCTGCTTTGCCTTGGAGAGGGTGAACTCGTGGGGGAGAACTATGCCCTTTTCAAACTCCTCAAGGTGAACGCGGCAGATTATTCCGCGCACCTTTTTGGTCTGACCGTAGGCGGTAAATTCCTCTTCGTAAATGTAGATGGCGGGCTTGTCCTCGAGGGCGAGTATGCCTTCGCTCTCCCATTTTTCGAGAAGCTCGGCGGCCTGCTCGTAGGGCTTTTCTCCCTTGGGAAGCTCAAGGCGGATAACATTATTGGGATTGCGCTCGATATATCCGAGACGCTGCTCTTCGCTGATGATGTCATAGGGAGGGCAGACAAGTGTCTTTATGTCTCCCGCTTTTTCGGTGTTAAAACGCAGTGCCCGGAAAGGTTTTACTACAGCCATTTTCAATTTCTCCGTTTCAATATATAATACTCAAACAGTATAATATCAAATTTTCCTCACGTCAACCCTTTTTTGTGGTTTTATACAGATAATCGAATGCAAAATTGGAAGGATTGACAATTTTATTTTGAGCGCCGGAGTGTTATAATCAACTCATGATTGACATTTTTTAGCAAAGTTTAAAAAATTGTTAAGGAGGAAATGAGTAAAATGGCAAAAACAATCGCTCTATTACGAAAAAATCTCAGTATTCTGCTTGCTCTGGCGCTGATGCTGTGCGCTCTGCCCGCATTTTATGCAGGCGCGGCGGGCACCGAGCCGGTGGTAGCCGCAGCTCAGGTCACCCCGGAGGGCGGAGCAACTCAGGTCAACGAGGTGGTAACCTTTACCGTTACCGCAAACACAGCGACAACAAGGGTTAAAATCACCTATCCCGACGGCTCGATTTATGTCGGCGTCGATATCGACAAGGGCTTTACATTCTATACCGACAGCGGAAACACTCGCACCTTCTCTATCCCCGAGCGTGTCGAAATTCTCGGTATAACCGGTCTTACCGCCTACGCGGGCAACTCCGATTACGGATATTCCGCTCAGGGCGTAGAGGTAGCAGGTCTTGAGAGTCAGCAGAGCATTGATGTTTTATCCATCACCCTCGCTCCGACAGCCGTTACCCTTACCGAGGGCGGCACAAAGACTATAACCGCCACCGTTGCGCCCAATAACGCTTCTAATAAGCTTGTAAGCTGGTCCTCCTCCGATTCTTCGGTAGCAACCGTAGTTAACGGCGTTGTAACGGCAGTTGCCGAAGGTACGGCCACCATAACAGCCCGCTCGGTTTCCAATACTAATATATATGCGACCGCAACGGTCACCGTAACCGCTTCGGGCAGCGGCACTCATACCGAGCCGCCCTATCCCTTCTGGCAGGATTACGTAAACTACTCCACACCCAACACATACGTTTACTACTACGGCAAGATATACTACAACGCGTGGTATGTCGCCGCGGGAGTCAAGCCCGGTGAGGACGACGCGTGGAAGCTTGTCGGCGACGCGGAGTGGACGGTAGAAGAAGACCCCGCAAACTACACCAAGTCCGAAACCGAAACCGACGAGTACATAAACAGAACCCTTACCCCCGCCGAGGTTGAAACCCTCTGGGGCGGAATAAACGAGGATTACTCCCCTGAAGCGGCTCTCGGCAGACTTGAGGAGCTTATCCCTCAGTCCTATTACGAGGAGCTCTTCCCCTACAGATTCGGCTCGGCAGCATGGAAAGCCTGTCCCGCCACAAAGGACCACTATCCCAACCCGAACCTGTATGATGACTACTATTCCTACGCAAATCTGCAGGAGGCTATCGAGACTCTTGCCAACACAATGATCAAGGTTGAGTGGTACGACGGCGCATCGTGGTGCTATCGCCTTATCCGTCTTGACAAGACCACCCTTGAGCAGTATCTTGTTTACTCCGACGACCAGTTTAACGAGGATTACCTTGTAACCGGTCACGAAAAAATTTCGGTCGTATGCGATTACGGCTCATTCCTCGCCGTAGGCAGCCTTAACGACCGCAAACGCGAGCTTGCGGGCTTCCTTGCAAACATCTCGCACGAGACCGGCGGCGGATCGGTTGACGGAACGCTCGATGAGCTGTACACAGGTCTGTACTTCAACGAAGAAGTAGGGCTTATCGGCACAACATCTCCCCATTATGTTCAGGAGACAGGCACGGCATACCTGCCCGTAGCCGGCAAGAGCTACCACGGCAGAGGTCCTATTCAGCTCTCCTACAACTACAACTACGGACTTTGCTCCGACGTGCTTTACGGCGACAGCTCGGTACTGCTGGCAAATCCCGAGCGCGTATGCGAGGACGGCGTTGTAGGCTTTATGACCGGCATCTGGTTCTGGATGACTCCCCAGCCTCCCAAGCCCTCCTGCCATCAGGTAATAACGGGAATATGGAATCCCAAGGCGGGCGCTGTCAATGCCGAATACAACGGCAACTTCGGTCTTACCATCGTTATTATCAACAACGAGTCCGGTCAGTCGGAGAACGGCGCGGGCGCTGTTCCCAGACGCGCTAGATACTACCGTGCTTTCAGCGCAAAGATGGGCGCCGATATTACCGGCGAGCAGTGCGACACCGTCGGAATGACAGCATTTTCAGTGTAATGCCGTTTTAAAGCGTAAAATCAAAATATTGTTAATTTGCACATAAATTTTTAACCTCAATAGGCAGAATAACGATTTTTTATCTATGGTTAATAATTGTATTGCAAAAAAAGTACATACATGGTAAACTATTTTTGGTAATATGGTAGATAGAATGTGTCTATCTGCCCCTCACACAAATTTTTAAGGAGGAATGTTCGTGAGATCAGCAAATACTCTCAGTCGCAAGGTCATGATGGTTCTCATAGCCGTTATGCTGGTTATGGCTCTCTTTGCGACAAGCTTTGTAGGCACAATTAAGACTCCGTTCGACACAGGCAGCGTTCAGAAAGGTCCCGCTGACACATACCGCGTAATCGGTTATGTTACCCAGTGGAACTGGCCCGGCACCGACGACCCCATGGTAGAGGGTGACGCTGTTGCCGACATCGACGCCAGCAAACTTACACACATCAACTATGCTTTCGGTCACATTGTTAACGCGCAGGGCTCCAGCTACACCTCCGGATTTACCGGATGCGTTGACGTTCCCGACCCCGACAAGCTCCGCGCTCTGGTTAACCTTAAGCAGCAGAACCCCGACCTTAAGGTTCTTCTTTCCGTAGGCGGCTGGGGAATGGACGGCTTCTGCCCCATTTGCCACGACGCTACACTTACAAACAACTTTGTTAAATCCTGCGTACAGATAGTTAAGGAATACGGCCTTGACGGTATCGACCTTGACTACGAGTATCCCGGTACCTCCGGCGATAAGTACGACAAGCTCACCTGCCCCCATGCTATGGGCGAGGGCGGCGCCAACGAATCTACAGCTTATGCAGACGGCGAAGCTTACCTCGATATGTTCAGAGCTTTCCGCAACAACTCCGATTTCGGTTGGAACTATCTGCTTACAATAGCTTCCGGTGTTGGTTACGACTGGCAGTGCGCCGTTTCCTGCGGTGAAATGGGCAACTGGCTCGACTTTATCAACATCATGTGCTATGACCTTTTCGGTGATTGGAAAGACCATTCCGATTACAACGCAAACCTCTATCCCACATCCACCAACCCCCTCAGCTATGACGTAGTTTGTAAGCGTCTTGCCATGAGAGGCTATCCCAAGGATATCATGAACATCGGTATCCCCTGCTACGGTCGTGAAAGAGTTATGGGCAAGGGCGACGCTTCCTGGTTCACATACGATCAGGTTCAGGATCTTCTTTCCAGAGGTCTTACCACCTCCGTTGACCCCGTTACAAAGGCTTCTCTTGCTACAGGTACTGTAGACGGCAGAAGATATGAGATCACATACGACGCAATCGAAGATATCGACTATAAGACAGACTGGATCCAGTCCAACGGCTTCGGCGGCGCTATGTTCTGGGAGTACAGCCAGGATCATCAGTCCGGTTCTCCCATTACTAAGAGAATCTGGAACAACCTCAACGGCTCCGGTCGTAAGAGCGCTCCTCCCACCCCGTCCAAGAGATATGTAAACAATACCTCTTACAGCGACTGGAAATCCTACGCATTCCTTGCTGATCAGGAAGGTGGCGTATTTTTCCAGGGTAAGATTTACGACTTCGCAAATACACAGTATGCCGGTTACCATCAGGGTACATACGGCTGGGTTCCCACATTTGCTCCCGCTTACGCAACAAGCGGCGAATATTATGCGGCATTCCCGTATGCAAACAGCTACGGTGCTGAATGGGTAGTTACTCAGGATCTTACATCCTCTACTCAGGTAACAAGAAATGAGAGCTCCATGCCCAGACGTTCGCCTCAGAACGGCGCTCTGGCAATCGACAACCAGACTCCCAGCGCTAAGTACATCAAGCCCGGCTCTTCCGCTTCCTGGAATGTTACCGTAAGAGGCGGCACAGGCGGATACACAATCACCAACCAGATTTGGTTCAACGGTCTTAAGTACGATACAGACGGCTACGTCAAGTACGAGAAGAGAAAGACCGGCGGCCCGTACCCCAACCAGGGTCAGGGCGGCGTAGGTGAAACAAAGAGTGCTATCTCCTGCACAAATGCTTCCACCTCTTCCGCAACTCATACAGTAACAGCCACATTCCCCACCGAAGGTACATACTATGTATTTACTCAGGTTAGAGACTCTAGCGGCAACATGGCTGCTCAGTTCTCTCAGGCAGTAACCGTTACCAACGAGGATATCGCATTCTCGGTTGATTCCATCACAGCCGACAAGACCTCCTTCTACTACAACGGTGGCGAAACAATCACATGGACAGCTTCCGCATACGGCGCAACATCCTATCAGTTCCAGGTATTCAAGGACGGCGTTTCCGTTGCTACAAGCGCTTCTCAGGCTTCCGCTTCCTACACCTACAATGTTGCAGGACCCGGCGAATACACCTGTAAGGTAACTGCTTCCAACGGTTCCGAGACCGCTTCTCTCACAGGCGGAGCTGTTACAGTTCTTGAAATCGTTCCTCTCCAGATAACTTCCGTAACATCCACTGGCAGCCTTACCACCGGCAGCACCATCACCTTCACAGCTAACGCAAAGGGCGGTGCTCCCAGCTACAAGTACAGCTACTACTTCCTCAAGAACGGTAAGGTTTGGTACTCCAACGCTTACAGCTATCTTGGTACCTGCACATTCACTCCCACCGAGGCCGGTACTTACAGAATGCGCACATACGTTGACGATACCGAAGGCACAAGAGTTGTTTACGAGAAGACCGTAGTTATCAGCTAATTTCCCCGATTGAGATATTGGGTTGTTAAAATTGCATAACTTTAACAACCCAATTCTTACAAATCTGTTCATTGAAATTAAATGAACAAAGTGGTATTATTAAAGTAATAAATTTATTAATTTTATCTTTTTTGAAGGGATGATTTTATGAAGAAGACAAGATTTGCCGCTATATTAATGGCAATGGTTATGCTCGTTATGAGCATCGGTCTGAGCGTATCCGCTGCTGATGGTCAGAGCGCCTCCGGTCAGAGCACTTTAACAAATGTTCAGCTTAATAACGGTGTTATCACCGGTCACTTCAACAGCTTCGGCTGGCTCAATAATATTACAGCTTATGCCGGCAACGGCACCTCCGGCACACAGGTTGGTGTATTTACTCCCGCTACTTGGTCAATGGAGGGTGATTTCTCCATTAACCTGAGCGATGGCGGCGCCGGCACAAACGGCTATACCGTTTATATGACTAACACAAGCGGTAACGAGGCCGTTACAGTTTATATCCCCTACACAGGACCTTCCTATCTTATGAAGTTCCAGAGAAACGGCTCGGATATCTCCGCCGTTACCCTCGGCCTTAACGAAGGCACAGCTTCCGGCTTCAGCTTTGTATACGAGTCCGGCGGCAGCTACACCTACACAGTAAGCAACAATAGTATTATCACCGTAAACAAGAGCGGCGATAACTTTACAATCACTCCCAAGGCAGTAGGTACTGCTACCATTACAGCTACATGCAACGGCACAACATCCGCTGATCTCGTTGTTACAGTTACAGACGACTCCACCCTTTCCGCTCAGTGGTATGACACCGGCGCTACAATCACAAACGGTGCTTCCTTCTCCGGTCAGGCTACAGTAGTTTACGGCTTCGGCGTTGAAGCTTATCCCGACAACTACAACGTAACCCTCTCCAACAACACTGCAAACGCAACCTACGCCAGCTCCACAGTAGCCGGTCAGTATCCCAACACCATCGTTGCAGCTAACGAAGGCAGCGTTACTGTAAACATCGCAGGTCAGACCAAGACCATCTCCTTTACAGTAAACTTCTCCGCAGCTCCCGAGCCCGTATTCGGATTCTTCACCGACTCCTCCTGCCAGACAGAGGCTGAGCCTCTCGTAGCAGTCCAGAAGAACGCTTCCGTTACTATCTACACAAACGAGAACGTAGCTAACTGGAATGTTTCCGGCAACGGCATCACCTACACAACAACAGCTACCAGCATCACCATCACAGGCGTTACTGTTGACTCCATCACAACAATCACAGCTCGCGATTCCTCCAACAATACTCTCGGCTGGTTCGACGCTTATGTAACAACAGCAGATGAGCCCGATCCCGATCCCGATCCCATTGACGCATTCGTATTCAAGGTAGGCTACACAACAGCTTACTGGATGACATACGACTACTCCTTCGAAGTAGAGGTTCCCTGCCAGTATGTTGGCGGTGCAACTTATGTTCCCTTCCGTGTAATTGCTCAGGCAGCAGGTGCTAAGAGCGTAACATACAATCAGAACGAAGCTACCGTAACACTCGTAAACAGCAGTGATATGACATTCATTCTTAACATTGACTCTACAGAGTGTACAGTAATCTACGGCGGCCAGTCTCAGCCCGCTTCCATCAACTCCGCACCCA
>JAFRVM010000178.1 GCA_017438505.1 Clostridia bacterium
AGAGGGCTGCAGGGTTCTAAAAGAGGAAACAGAGCAGAAACTGCGGGCTTTCGGAGTGAGCGGAGCAGATGTCGAAATAATTTATTCCGTTTCTGCCGAGGATAGAGTAATAACCGTGCAGGGTGCGCGCATAAGCTTGAGTAAAGGTCAAAAACACAGGAAAATCCAGATTGAAAAGTACATAAAAGAACAAACAGGGCTTGACTCTTGGGTTTACATAGAGGGAGAAAGTGAAAATGAGGAATTTTGATTTTGAGGGACTGGGCAAACTCAAAGAACTGTTTTTAAGCGATAAGGGCAAAAAGATAATAGTGCTTATCGGGCTTGCGGGAATGATGCTCATTCTGTTTTCCGACTGCTCGGGGGACAAAAAAAAGAAGGCAAACGAAGCCGTTACAGCCGCGGCGCAGTCGGGGTTTGCAGGCTATGAAAGAGAGCTTGAAGAAAGGCTTGGCGAGCTGGTCGGGAACATAAGCGGAGTGGGTAAGGTAGATGTGCTTGTCACAATTGAGCGCAGCAGCGAGTACAGTTATGTGACCGAGAACAGGAACAGCACCGACCGTACAGACGGCAGCAGTCAGGTTACAGAGAAAAACGACAGCCAGACCCAGACGGTCATCTTATCCGATTCCTCGGGCGAAAGAGCTCTTGTAAGATCGGAAAAAGCGCCCACCGTCAAGGGGGTAGTAATTGTATGCGAGGGGGGTGATGACCCGGCAGTTGTGCAGAGGGTAATAAGCGCGGTGACAACCGCGCTCAGCATTACATCCGACAGGGTCTGCGTAACAAGAATGACGCAGACCGGCAGGTGATAGGAGGAAAAATTTATGAAAAAGAGAAACTGGTTTTTATTGATTCTTGTAGTCGCGCTTGGCGCGGCGGTATATCTTAACTGGCAGCTTGCTCCGCAGGTGGTAACGGCCGACGATGACGTTGTGACCGATTCCCGCCGCAGTGAAAATCTCGGCGAGGCAACCTTTGTGGACGCTCCGCAGGATACGGAAACAGCTTCACAGCAGTCGGCGGTAAGCACGGGCAGCGATTATTTTTCCCAGTCAAAGACGGCAAGAGAAAACACTCACAAGGACGCTATTAAAGAGCTCGAGAGCATTATAAACAATCCCGACCTTTCCGACAGCGCGAAAGCCGAAGCCGTGAGCAAGGCTGCAAAGCTTACGGAAAACCTTGAAATTCAGGTCAACCTGGAAAATCTTATCAAGGCAAAGGGTTTTAAAGAGGTGCTTGTTACCATAGGCGAGCAGGAAACCACTGTTGTGGTAAAGAGCGAGGGTCTTTCGGCAAACGAGGTGGCAATTATCAAGGATATCGTGGTAGGACAGTTAGGCATTTCCTCTTCGGCTATAAGAGTTATCGAAACAAATTAGAAAAACGGTGAAGTCCTGTTTTGGGGACTTCACCGTTTTGATATATAATCCTCTTTAAATCTGGAAACACTTTTGCAGGGATCTGTATTCACCGAGAACAAGCAGCGTCTGATTGGGCTGCAGCACCGTGTCGGGAGTGATGGAAAGGCTTAGCTTTCCGTTGGTCTTGATGGCCATAATGCTTATGTTGTGCTTTCTGCGGATATCGAGCTGCCCTACATTGTGTCCCGCCCAGTTTTTTGGAACAGATACTTCAAATATCGCGTGACCGTCCTCAAGCTCAAAATAGTCGAGTATGCGCTCGGAGCTGTAACGGATAGCCGCCCATTTTGCAATCTGCTGTTCGGGATAGAGCACCTCATCGGCGCCGTTGCGCAGCAGGAATTTTTCCTGAACGTCACGGTTTGCTCTTGCGACGACAAAGGGCGCGCCGAGCTCTTTTAAAAGTGATGTAGTTTCAAGCGAGCTCTGAAAATCGTCGCCCATAGTGACGATGCATACGTCAAAATCACGCACACCGAGCGACTTTAAAAAGGCGGCGTTTGTGCTGTCGCCAATCTGAGCATTGGTGACAATAGGCAGGATATCGTTGATTTTTTCCTCGTCCTTATCAACCGCCATAACCTGATGTCCGAGGTCGCCAAGCTGAATGGCGATGTGCTTTCCGAATCTGCCGAGACCGATAAGTAAAAAGTTTTTCATAAGTGTTCTCCTTTATCCAACGGTGATTTTTTCTACCGGGTATTTGGAAATTTTCCTGTCAAAACCCGAAAGCGCGGCGTAAATCAGGGTCAGACCGCCGACCCTGCCTAAGAACATAAGCACGCACAGCAGTATCTGAGAGAATATGCCGAGACCTGGTGTGATTCCGAGGGTAAGACCGACCGTTCCGACGGCCGACGCTGTCTCGAAAAGGCATATATCAAAGGGAATGTTTTCCACAGTGCAGAGCAGGATCGCTCCGCCGAAAAACAGGGTAAAATACAAGGTGATAATGGCGGCGGTATTTTTTATTGCGGAAGCTTCTATCCTGCGCCCGAAGGCTTCGGGATCCTCCCTGCGGCGAAATACCGCAAAGGAATTGATAAACAGCAGGGCAAAGGTGGTGGTTTTGAGACCGCCTGCTGTCGAGCCGGGCGAGCCGCCGATGAGCATCAAAACTATCATTATTCCGCGGCTGCCTTCGCTCATCGCGGTGAGATCAACGGTGTTAAAGCCCGCCGTTCTCGGTGCGACCGCCTGAAAGAGAGATACCAGAATGCGTTTGCCGGCAGGCAGACCCGCAAAGTCGGCAAAAAAGAAGAAAATCGCAGGAATTATTATCAAAATTCCGCTTGTGACAAGTATGATTTTGCTCTGCAAGCGGTAACGCTTTACACGCAGCTTGTTTGTGCAGATATCCTCCCATGTTAAAAAGCCGATTCCTCCGATGATGATAAGCAGTATAATTACCGTGTTAATAAGCGGGTTTGCGGTATATGACGTAAGCGACTGATAGGGAGCGCCAGGCTTGCCCATAATATCAAAGCCGGCGTTGCAGAAGGACGAAACAGAATGGAAAAGCGACATCCAGATTCCCTTTGCGCCGTAGTCTTTGCAAAAGGCGGGCAGCATAAGCAGCATTCCCGAGACCTCCAACACAGCGGTCGCCTTTAATACAAACTGGGTCAGGCGGACGATTCCTCCGACGTTCTGCGCGGAAATGGCCTCCTGCATGGTGCTTCTCTGCATAAGATTTATCTTTTTGCCCGAGAGCATTGTAAGCGATGCGGCGACGGTTATAACGCCCAGACCGCCTATCTGAATCATTATTAGAATTATTATCTGCCCGAAGAGCGACCAGTAGGTTGCGGTATCGTGAACTATAAGCCCCGTTACGCACACTGCGGAGGTGGAAGTAAACAGCGCCTCGTTAAAAGGAGTGACGGTATGGCTCTGCGAGGATATCGGAAGCATGAGCAGCAGCGCTCCGAGCAGTACCACGCCGGCAAAACCGAGGATTATAATTTGAAAAGAGGATAGTTTTCGTTTGGTTTTATTCATTTTGAACGTACCTC
>JAFRVM010000179.1 GCA_017438505.1 Clostridia bacterium
ATGCTCTCGCTGTCCGAGTTCCGTGACGCTGCCGCGGGCCTTGATTTCCACGCAACCGGCAGACTTATCACACCGTTTGGCGCGGAGCTTATCTCTAGCTCTCTTATCGATGACGACGAGCTTGTAGGCTTTGACCGCAGATACGCTCTTGAGATGGTACAGTCGGGCGAAGTCCTTGTCGAGAGCGATAAGCTTATCGACTGCCAGCTTGAGCGCACTGCAATTACAATTATCGCCGGCTTCTCCAAGATTTTTGCAGACGCCGCGGCTGTTCTTTCCAAGGCTTCTCAGAGCTAAAAAATAAAGGAGAGATTGGATGAATCTTGAAAAAATCTTTGACGGATTTGTCCTTCTTACCGGTCTTGAATGTACAGAGGCGGCCAAGTGGCTGCCTCTGTGCAGGACCGCTATGGAAGAGATAAACGAAAGGCTTGCCGACGGCGCGGATAAGGAATCAAACGGTATACTGCTCAATAGCTGCGCCTCGGCGGGTGCATTTTTAAAGTACGCCATTGTAACCTCCTCGCATTCTGAATCAAATTCGTTTTCGGCGGGTGATGTTAAGATTTCAAAAAACAGCTCATCAAAGCTGGTTGAATCGGCAAAGCTTCTTTACAGCGAAAGCCTTAAATGCATTTCCGATCTTTTTCGCGACAACGGCTTTTTCTTCAAGGAGATGAGCGTGCAGTGAAAGAGGAATTTTTAAAATTTTTGAGAACGTACGGTCAGAGTTTTACAGGCGTAAGCGGTACGGAGCAGTTTAGCGGAAAAGCTTTTATTCAGCCCGCCCGGTATAAAAACCGTCAGTATACCGACCATATTTACGGGCAGGCTGGTCTTAACGAGATGGATAATTATCTCTATATAGGCGATCCTGACGCTGCTCTGGGAGAAAAGGAAAACGCAGTATTATCCGCCTGCGGCAAAGAGTTTTTCGTACTTAACAGTTCTCTTATTTATGTAGGAGACGAGGCAGTGTATGAGTGGGCGATACTGCGAATTTACCACGGGGAGGAATAGCCGATGGCACTGTTTGATTCAATAATAACCGAAGTGACAACACAGCTTATCTCGAGCGGACAGTTTACCGACTGCACAATTCAGGCTTCAGGCAACGGAAATATGCGACCGAATCCATTAAAAAAGCCGCATATTATGGTTGGGCTTGCCAGCGCCGAAATTACCCAATGTGCAACAAACCGCAACAGCTCTTACGGCTCTGCCACCCTGCGTTATAAAGGCGATATCACATTGAAAATTGACATTGCCGTGCCGTTTGAGCTGCACGGGATAACCTGTACAAATATTTTTTCACGGCTTTGCACCTGTTTAATGGGAGGACTGGAGTCTACACTTGAGCCGGTTAAGATATCGTGCGGGGAAGTTTCAAGCGACCGTTACAGCCAGGCTTTTGTGCAGTCTGTGCGGGTCGGTTTCAATGCGATTCTTACCATTTAGGAGGCGATGCGATTGATTGAAAACATGACCGCTATCCCTAATTCAAATATTTCCGTAACTATTGCGGGAAATCCCGTGGGCGGAATAGATAAATTCACTGTCCGTATGGGCAAGCAGACTGTTCTTGTACCCTCAACGACAATTCCGGGCGCTTATGTTTATACTGAAGAAAACGTCCATTATATTGAGATTGAACGTGAGGTTTACAGCGGCACAGCCTTTTCAAACCTGCACAATTTATCTAATTTTAATGTTGTAACAACCTGTCACGGAACAACAATCAGATATACAAAATGCGAAATTGCTGATATTTACGAGTATTTCCAAAGCGGCGGAAGAATGTACGAAAAAATAAAAATTGAGGTCGGAGCACGAACTGTTGTGACCTAAACGGCACAGCCAAAGGCGGGGAAGAGAAATTTTCCCCGTCTTTCTTATTTTTTGGTCGTCTATTTTCAAAAAAATATTGA
Source organism: Clostridia bacterium (assembly GCA_017438505.1). Taxonomy (GTDB): domain Bacteria; phylum Bacillota; class Clostridia; order Oscillospirales; family Acutalibacteraceae; genus RGIG2835. The sequence goes on from JAFRVM010000179.1 coordinate 1,929, forward strand.
AGACAGTACAAAAAACGTGTATAATAAATAGAATAAAATGAGTATAAGGGGAAGTTTTGTTGGAAGGAATATATCTTGACAACAGCGCGACTACGCAGGTAAGCGAAGCTGCCGCAAAAGCGGCGTTTGCCGCTATGACGGAAAACTACGGCAACCCGTCGTCACTTCACAAAATGGGTATAGAGGCGGAAAAAATCCTTGAAGGCGCACGCTTTGCAATTGCCGAAAGATTATACGTACAGCCCAAAAATATATATTTTACATCCGGTGGAACAGAAGCCAATAACCTTGCGGTTTTCGGTGCGGTCGAAGCAAAAAAGAGATACGGGAAAAAAATCGTTGCAACGGCAATAGAACACCATTCGGTGCTCGATTCGGTAAAAGCTATGGAAAAACAGGGCTATGAATGTGTATATCTTGAGCCGGACGAATACGGGAATATAAGTGAGGAAAAAATTTACAACGCTGTTGACGATACAACAATTTTAGTCAGCATTATGGCAATAAACAACGAGCTCGGTTCGGTTTTGCCTATTAAAGCCGCGTCACGGGCTATAAAAAGAGCAAAGGCAAACGCATATCTGCATGTTGACGCCGTTCAGGCTTTTTGCAAGACCGATTTAAACCCCAAAGCTGACGGGGTAGATTTAATGAGTATTTCGGCACACAAAATTCACGGAGCAAAGGGCTGCGGGGCGCTCTATGTTGCCGACGGTGTAAAGATAAAGCCTCAAACCTTCGGAGGAGAGCAGGAAAAAAAGCTGCGTCCCGGAACTCAGGCAGTTCCGCTTATCGCCGCCTTCGGGCAGGCTGTTTGCGACTACCCTAAAAACGATAATACCGTAAAAGAGCTGTGTCTATACGCTAAAGACGTTCTCTCGGGCATTGAGGGAGTTGTATTCAACAGCGGCGAAAATGCCAGCGAATACATAATAAATCTATCTGTTTTAGGTATACGCAGCGAGATTATGCTGCATTATCTCGAACAGCAGGGGATATATGTTTCCAGCGGCTCGGCATGTGCTATGGGTAAACCAAGTCATGTGCTCGCGGCTGCGGGCATACCCGCAAAACGAGCTGACAGCGCGCTGCGCATAAGCTTTTCTCATTTCAATAAAAAGACCGATATCGACGCGCTCGCGGCGGCGATAATCTCGGGACAAAAATCACTTATCAGGAGTAAATAATGAAAGAAATAATACTTATCAAAGACGGCGAGCTTGCCTTAAAAGGACTCAACAGAAGAAATTTTGAGGATAAGCTTACAAAAAATATTAAATCGGCGCTAAAATCACTCGGCAGTGTGGAGGTCGTGCGCTCACAGTCGGTTGCTCAGATAACTCCGCTTGAGGATATGGACTTAAATCTTGCCGAGCAGAAGCTGAAAAAGGTTTTCGGCATAGCAACCCTTGTGCGTTCCTGCATTGTCGAAAAGGATATGGATGTTATCCTTGATACCGTCTGCGATTATCTCAGGGAAAAGCTTGAGGACGCTTCCACATTTAAGGTAAACGCAAAGCGCTCGGATAAAAAATTTCCCCTTAAATCTCCCGAGATATGTGAAATTGTCGGTGAGAGAGTACTCGACACCTTTCCGCATATCAAAGTCGACGTTCATAACCCCGATGTGACCATAACCGTAGAAATTCGCGACTTTGGCGCATACATTCACGCCGACGCCGTACCCGGAGCCGGAGGGCTTCCGGTCGGAACGGGCGGCAGAGCGGCGATACTTGTCTCGGGCGGCATAGATTCTCCCGTTGCCGCATGGATGATGGCAAAAAGGGGACTGGGTCTGCTTGCCGTACATTTTGCAAGTCCTCCCTATACCAG
>JAFRVM010000180.1 GCA_017438505.1 Clostridia bacterium
GTGATCATGTTCTTAACATAGTCGGCATGGCCCGGGCAGTCAACGTGAGCGTAATGACGCTTCTCGGTCTGATATTCAACGTGAGCTGTATTGATTGTGATACCACGAGCTCTCTCTTCGGGAGCCTTATCGATGTTAGCGTAATCTACGAAGTCAGCAGCGCCGCCCATAGCGAGAACCTTGGTGATAGCAGCGGTAAGAGTGGTCTTACCATGGTCAACGTGACCGATAGTACCAATGTTTACATGGGGCTTTGTTCTTTCAAATTTCTGTTTTGCCATTGGAAATTTTCCTCCTTAGGTTTAAATTTATAGTATTAAGGTTATTTTATCACAAATGCAGAAAATTTCAAGCATTATTTTTATAAAAAACAGCTTAGTTCTGTTTTCTGCCTGCAACTACCTTCTCGGCAACGCTCTTGGGAACCTCGCTGTAGTGTGAGGGCTCCATTGTATACTGGCCTCTTCCCTGAGTCTTGGAACGCATGGATGTGGCGTAACCGAACATTTCGGAAAGGGGAACAAAAGCGTTTATCTGTGTGCCGGAGGGCAGTGTGTCTGTTCCCTGAACAAGACCGCGGCGGGATGTAAGGTCACCCATAATATCGCCGAGATATTCATCGGGAACAATAACGCAAACCTTCATAATAGGCTCGAGCAGCACGGGATCGGCCTTTTCCATAGCCTCTTTACAAGCCATGGAACCCGCGATCTTAAATGCCATTTCAGAGGAGTCAACCTCGTGATACGAACCGTCAAAAAGGGTTGCCTTAACATCAACTACATTGTAGCCCGCAAGTACGCCCGAGAGCAGAGCGCCCTGGATACCTGCGTCAACAGCGGGGATATATTCCTTGGGAATAGCGCCGCCGACTACATTGTTGATAAATTCATAGCCCTTACCTGTCTCGTTAGGTTCAAGGGTCATCTTAACGTGACCGTACTGACCCTTACCGCCCGACTGACGGGCATACTTTTTGTCGACGCTTACCGCCTTGCGGATGGTCTCCTTGTATGCAACCTGGGGAGCGCCTACGTTGGCCTCTACCTTGAATTCACGGAGCAGACGGTCAACGATGATTTCGAGGTGGAGCTCGCCCATACCGGCTATGATTGTCTGACCTGTTTCCTCGTCTGTGTAAGCCTTAAAGGTGGGGTCTTCCTCAGCGAGCTTTGCAAGAGCAATGCCCATCTTTTCCTGACCGGCCTTTGTTTTGGGCTCAATAGCGACGCGGATAACAGGCTCGGGGAATTCCATGGACTCAAGAATAACGGGATTCTTTTCGTCACAGAGAGTATCGCCCGTTGTGGTGGATTTTAAACCGATAGCGGCGGCAATATCGCCGGAGTAAACGGTTTCAAGATCCTGTCTGTGGTTTGCGTGCATCTGAACGATACGTCCGATACGCTCTCTCTGGCCCTTTACGGAGTTGTAAACCATTGTACCCGCGTTAAGAGTACCGGAGTAAACTCTGAAGAAGCACAGCTTGCCGACAAAGGGATCGGTGGCAATTTTGAATGCGAGAGCCGAGAAGGGCGCGTCATCGGACGAGGGACGTGTGGTCTCTTCGTCTGTGTCGGGGTTGACGCCCTTGATATCGGGGATATCGGTAGGTGCGGGCATATAATCAACAATAGCGTCAAGAAGCTTCTGAACGCCCTTGTTTTTATATGATGTACCGCAGCAAACGGGAACCATAAGGTTAGCTATGGTCGATTTGCGGATACAGGTTTTGATTTCGTCGACGGTGAGATCCTCACCGGAGAAGAACTTATCAAGAAGAGCGTCGTCCTGTTCGGCAACGTGCTCGATAAGCTCGGAGTGATACTTTTCGGCGAGCTCCGCCATATCCTCCGGGATATCCTCGCAGCGAATGTCCTTGCCGACATCGTCATAATAAACGTATGCCTTCATTTCAACAAGGTCGATAATACCCTTGAAGGTATCTTCTTTACCGATAGGAAGCTGAATGGGAACGGCGTTGCATTTGAGCCTGTCCTTCATCATCTGTACTACGCGGTAGAAATCTGCACCCATTATATCCATTTTGTTTACATACGCCATACGGGGAACCTGATAGTTATCCGCCTGACGCCATACGGTTTCCGACTGGGGCTCAACGCCGCCTTTGGCACAGAAAACCGTTACCGAGCCGTCAAGAACACGCAGGGAACGCTCAACCTCAACAGTAAAGTCAACGTGTCCCGGTGTGTCGATGATGTTAATTCGGTGATCCTTCCAGAAACAGGTTGTAGCAGCCGAGGTGATTGTAATGCCTCTTTCCTGCTCCTGCTCCATCCAGTCCATGGTGGCGCTGCCGTCATGGGTCTCGCCGAGTTTATAGTTTACGCCCGTATAGAACAAGATACGCTCGGTAGTAGTTGTCTTTCCGGCATCAATATGCGCCATGATACCAATATTACGGGTTTTATCTAAAGATACCTGCCTTGACATAAAGTCCTCCTTGGGATGATTTGCGTGATAGCAAAGGGATTACCAACGGAAATGAGCAAACGCCTTGTTGGATTCTGCCATCTTGTGAGTATCCTCACGCTTCTTGCAGGCAGCACCCATGCCGTTGACGGCATCAAGGATTTCGTTTGCAAGACGTTCCTTCATTGTTCTTTCGGAACGCAGACGAGCGTACTTTGTAAGCCATCTAAGACCCAAAGTCTGCTTTCTGTCGGGACGAACCTCAATAGGAACCTGGTAGGTAGCACCGCCGATACGGCGAGCCTTAACCTCCAGCTGAGGCATAATATTTTCCATAGCCTGTTCAAAGACCTCAAGGGGATCCTTTCCGGACTTTGTTCTGACAATGTCAAATGCTTCGTAAACGATCTTCTGTGCAACACCCTTTTTACCGTCGTACATGATGTTGTTGATAAGACGTGTAACTACCTCGGAATTGTACATAGGATCGGGCAAAACGTCACGTTTTGCAATAGAACCTCTTCTTGGCACTTAACTTCCCTCCTTCATAGAGATGATATCATAGGTACTCGAAAGTTGACTAAACCCTCGTGGGCGCCATGCGAAAGGCTCTTAAATAATATATATAAAAGCCGCCGCAAAACGCAGCCATACTTGGAAAGTCATTTTGTTTTTGTACGGACTTATTTAGCCTTGGGACGCTTTGCGCCGTACTTGGAGCGAGCCTGCATTCTGTCCGATACACCCTGGGTATCAAGCGTACCTCTTATAATGTGGTAACGCACACCGGGGAGATCCTTAACTCTTCCTCCTCTGATAAGAACAACAGAGTGTTCCTGCAGGTTGTGACCTACGCCGGGGATATAGGATGTAACCTCGATACCGTTGGTAAGTCTTACTCTGGCGATTTTACGGAGAGCGGAGTTAGGCTTTTTGGGAGTAGCAGTCTTAACAGATGTGCAAACACCTCTCTTTTGGGGTGATGCTACGTCAGTCTGAATGTGCTTTTTGCTGTTGAGACCTTTGAGAAGCGCGGGGGAAGTGGACTTCTTTTCCTGAACCTCTCTGCCCTTTCTGACTAACTGATTAAAGGTTGGCAACTAATTTCACCTCCTGCATATAAAATATGGCACTTACATACCGTACCAATTAAGTATTATACAATTTTGCAAAGGTCTTTGTCAATAGTGTATTTCGCTTGTTTTTAGGGCTTTTTTCAGTCTTTTTTTGTATGTAAAATATACTAAAAACAGCACCTTGGAATCTTTATCCGTTATTTTGTCCCCGGTACGTATAAAAAGGTTTCAAAATGGTTTCATTTTGACGTTTTTCGTTGACGAACGAACATTTAAAGTATATAATAATACATAATCAAGAAAAATGGGGGTGTCTGTACAAAAATGAAAAAGATTCTGCTATTGCTTGCAGCCGCGGCAGCACTGTTTCTGCTCGCCTCCTGCGATATAAAGACCACCGTTACCGCAGACAAAAACTTCTGCGGCGAAAGGGTAATGGAAGTAACCGTTCTTAAAAACGAGATTGAGTCGGAATATGTTTTCGGAACCCCGGCAGATGTCGAAAAGGTTTTGCGCAAGGAAATGCCCGAGGAGCTGACAATGGATGTCAAAGCAGGCAAAAACGGTTCCTACACCTATACTTTCACAATGGAGTTTGAAAACTATGACGACTATCTGACAAAGGTCACCAACCTTTTGGGAGAGGAACCCGAGGTCAAGTACAATTACTCAGGTACGCCTTTTTCCCGCGGGTTTATGCTCAAAGAGGATTTCAGCTCGGCGGATCTTTTAGGCTGGGCCAAAAATGCATTGATACAGTCAGGCATATTCAAACGGTTTGAGTATGCGCAGCTCAACTTTACCGAAACCACGGCGGTTATTGACGGCTCAAAGCTCAATACCTCTGACAGTACCAGAGAAACCCTTAAGGTAAGCCTCTCCAAGGAAGCGAAGATAAAAAGCATTGATATTTCTACCGTTAAGGAGGATTTTTACAATTTCCGCAGGACGGTAACCTATACTTTTCCCCAGTCGGCCATCGATTTTGTCGGGAAAAAAGAATTTGAAAAGTTTATGAAAGGGCTTGAGCCGGAAAACGGCAGGGTGGAAATTACTTATCCCGGCGAGGGATCCGACAGCTCCGACACGATAGTCCGGGTTGAGTTCACATCGGACACCGAAAATCTCGGTGTGCGGACAAACTCGGCGCTCAATGCCCAAAACAATGTTGTAAAATACACCTTTTTGGAGGACGGACTTACCCCCTTTACCGGAAGATGGGAGCTTTACGAATATGTAGACCTTGCCGGATGGGAGGGGGTAAACGGCAACCTGCTCGGGCCGGTTACGCTCTGGTATAAAACCGAAGACGGCTCACGTCTTACCGAGAGCAATGCAACCGTAGGCATTGCCGCGCTTGAAGGCAAAATAACCAACAACGGCAGGATAATTGAATATAGCGGACTTACCAACGATGTTCTGCGCATAAACATGAAGGCCGAATATAACTTTTCTCTTGAGCATGTCAGAATTTCGGTAGCCGAAAACAACAACGACCATTTCACAAAAAAATATACTCTTGTTTACGCTACCACCGAGGACGCAGCTTACGGCCCCAAGTTTACCTCGGCATATTTAACTTTAAAGGGCATGGATGATTACGCTTCCTTCAGGAGCGATATTTCGGAGGACGGACTGGGCAGACTCTCGATAGAGATGTCGGGCTCCTCAAAAAGGGTTACCAATGCCTGCCGGGCTATTTTCGGCGAGGGCAACGGTATTTTGCAGAATGTTGATGAAAAAAGCAAGTTTACCCTTACACTCCAGAATAATATAACCGACGGCAATAATCTTTCCAAGTTTCTGGAAAAATCCGGCTACAACGGTACGGTAAGCTATTCGCTTCGTCCGTATGCCGGAAACAGAATTTACAATGCTGTTGTCACCGATGCCTCCGGCAATGTTATTCGAACAATGGATAAAGAGGTCAGCAACACCGGCAGAATGACTGCGGAAATTGACTCCTTCCAGTTTTCGTGCGGCTATTCGTCGCTCGGTGAGAACAAATGGCTGATAGTTTTTGCCTGCCTTGCCGGAGCATTGGCCGCACTGGGACTTATCCTGGTAATAGCTGCAGACCATAAGAACACTAAAAAACGAAAAAAGAGCAAGGAATAATATTGACAAATTACGCATTCGTAGTATCATATATTAGAAATGGTTTCATTATCGACAAGGAGGGATAGAATGAAATCCGAAAAGTCCCGAAAACTGGAAAAACGTTCGGAAAAACAGTCTATCGGAGGTGTTATTGCCACTTATTTCCAGATGCTGCTGGCACTTGGATGCATAGTGATGTTTTTCTGCCCGTTTTTTAAATTTTTAGATTCCGATTCTTCTCCGTTTGCGACAATTTCGCAGATCCAGCTTTTGTTCGGAGGGGTTTTTCCGAGAAACGGGTCTGAATCCGTGAGGCTTGACGGAAGCATTAGCTTTTTGACGGGAGTAATAGCACCGATATTCATGGCGGTTGTATTGTATTTCCGCAACGCCGTAAGACGTTTATTTGCGTATTTTTTCCACGCGCTTGTATCGGTTGCCTTTTTAATACATATATTTACCACAAAATCGGTTGCGTCGGCGGTTGTACGCAGCAATGCCGACGCAGTCAACTATCAGGTTGACTGGGGTTGGTTTGCTGCAGCTCTTCTTACTGTTCTCGGTTTTGCGATTTCCGTTCTGCTTATCCTTTCCGAACTGTCGCGCCTGCGTGACGCTCAGAGGCAGTTTGAAGAGGATGAGGATGAAGAATACGATGACGATGACGAATACGAGGACGATGAAGATGACGTCAGGGATGAGGAGCCGCGCCAAAGAGCTCCAAGAGAGCCCGCAGAGGTAAAACGTCCTCCGTTTGTTGCCGTGGAATTTGCCGATGATGATCAGCCGGCGGTTGCGGCTGCGGCCGGGTCATCCGAGGACGACCTTAATCAGTCTATCGCTCAGGCAATAGGCGTCGAAGAAGACGATGATTATTATGATGATGACGAGCAGGAAAAGGTTCCGGAAGCTGCTGTCAAGGAGACTGCCAAACAGCCCGAAAAAATCACAAAACCTGCCGAGCCTGTCCAAAAGGAACCCGAGACGGTGATACCTCAGGAGACCGTTGACAAAGATTCTGACGGAGATGAGGACAAAAAAGCCGAAGAAAAACCGGACGGCGAAGAAAA
>JAFRVM010000181.1 GCA_017438505.1 Clostridia bacterium
ATAAGCAGCATTCTGTCCTCGGTGAGGATTTCTTCAAAAATATCGTTTTCCGCCATAATGCTTTCCACCGTAGAATTGTGCGCCATGGCTATATCCCATAACTGTTCGCCCTTTGCCGCAAAATATACGGTGAGCGCACATGCATCCTGCGTATTCTTCGGACGATCGGTGTCAGGAACAATTGCGGTTATCGCCTTAACCTCCGCCGTATCAATAAATCTTGCCGTAAACCCGGCGTTTATCCGTACCTCAAGTTTTCCCGAAGAGAAATTATATGAAATTGAGGAAACTGTTACCTCTCCCTCCCCTTTTGTAAAGGGGAAATCTGCCGGGGCATTATAACAGAGCTCAATATTTTTCTCAATATAGCTTACACTTTTGTCGGAGTCTCTGCCGAGAATACTCAGTACAGCGGGACATGAGAGTTTGAGGTTTTCCTCTGTTTTCTGCGCCGTGCAATCTCCCGGTGTGCACCATATATCGTAAACCTCGGCAAGGTTTCCGGTAAGCTCAACATTAAACTTTTGCATAGAGCTCTCATTAACATTTTTAAGCGCCGAATCAAGACTTATCTGCGTGCTCTGGCTGTCAATTTCAAAAAGTGTGGAGTAGCAGTCGCTGACGTAGTCTATCTCCAGCGGCTTGTAAGCGCTGATGCCTGCACGGACTCCGGCGTCAACACCTATCATTCTGTATTCGCCGTCGCTGTCGGTTTTCAGGGTAAGTTTAACGCCGGCAGATTTAAGCTCTACGCAGACGGTTGTTTCCTCATCCGCGCCGTCAAGGTCGATATACTCGTTAACAGGCATTTCAAAATCAAGACATTCCATATTGCCGCCATCGTCGCAGTACAGAATGTGCAGCTTTGCGTCACCTCTGACAATAAGCTTTCCGCCCACCGTCTTTGTATCGGTAACGCCGCACAGCATTTCGCTGCGGATAATACTTCCTACCGAAGGCTTTTCGCCGGGAATTTCAAAGCTCTCATTAAGACCGAAAAGAACGCTCTTGCGGGCAAAAAGGCTGTTTGCAGAGATTTTCTCTTTTTTAAGCAGAACGCTTTCGCACTCGGTATCAGAGATTATTTCGTATGCCCTATCGTTTGACGCGCTGATATTTATTGTAAACGCACCGTGAATATCAGCCTTGCGGGGACCTGACGCGCGGCAGTTTACGTAATCGCTTTTGCAGCTGATAAAAAGTGACGCGCCGTCCACATTTTCCTTTGCGTTTATCTCACGTTCAAAGGGAAACTCCTGCTCATAGGAGCAGACGTCGCCGTTTTTCTCGCCGGTATAAATAATTCGGACAAGAGTGCTGCCCTCAACTAAAACCCTGGCCTCTCCGCAGCTCTGGGATAAAACCGAAGGAATAAGCTGGCACTTAAGTATCTTGCCCATATCGCTGCAGTAATCGGGCAAAACAATTTCGCAGTCTACCGGCTGCTCCACCGCAGCGCCGAAGCCTTTTTCGCAAATATTAACCGTTTTGCTTTCAAATTTACAATCCATATCCTACACACTCCTTTTTATGTTCTAAAAAAGAGTAT
>JAFRVM010000182.1 GCA_017438505.1 Clostridia bacterium
CATACCTCGGCAAATAAATTCTAAACCGACAGAAAACCTGATGAAGATTTAAATCTTCATCAGGTTTTCTGTCGGTTTAGAATTTATTTGCCGAGGTATGCGTCAACGGTGGCGTCGGATACAGCGCCTGTTCCGCCGAATACATAAACCGTGCTGGGATTTTTAGCGGTTATATAGTTGATGGCGTCCTGACTTGCCGAGTTGGGATTGGTAAGAATAATGGGAATGCCCATCTTGGGAGCAAACGCGCCGCCGGCAAGTGCATCGGGGAAGGAAGTGCCGGTCGCAAATGCTATATCGGAGCTGGTGTATACGCTTTCGTAGGTTGTGCAAATCTTGAGTGCGGTGTCATATCTTGATGTGCCGTATAGTCTGTTGACATTTCTGACGCCTATGGTGTTTTTAAGATTTGTCTCCGCATCAGCGGCAATAGCCATAACGCCTCCGAGGATGGTTGCGCTGCTTGTTCCGCTGGTACGCAGGTAATTGGCGGTTGCACTGTCAAACGTTCCCTTGGCGTTTACAAACAGAATAGGTGTACCGGTAATAGCGGCAATGGGGCTGACCGCCAGAGCATCGGGATAGTTGTGGCTGTACGCTATAAATACGTTGCTTGAGTAACTGCCCTTGATTGCGTAGAGCTTGTTGGCAATTGCAACGGCAGTGTCAAAACGGCTGGGTCCGTAAATTCGCTCAACGGTGTAGCCTTTTGATCTGAGCTGGTTTTCAATGTCCTGATTTACAGCGGCTGTTCCACCGAGGATTATTACCTTTCTGGTGCCCAGGGCTGTAAGTTTGGTAAGTACCGAGGACTCAAGAGCAGCCTTATTGGCGGTAAGAATTATGGGAGCGTCAAGAGCCGCCGCAAGAGGACCGCCGGCAAGAGCGTCTGCAAAGTTGTAGCCGTTTGAAATAATAACTGTATTTGCGCCCGATGTTCCCCAGCCTCTTGATGCAATCTCAAGAGATGTATCAACGCGGGACGCACCTGCAAGGCGAACAACCTGCGCTTCGTTGACCTGGGTGAATCGGAACCCGGCAGAAGCAGTGCCGCTGTTTATATTGTACCAGTTTGCTCCCTGGCAAAGCAGTATGCCGCCGTCCTCGCCGTAGCCGTTCAGCGTATCAAGATAATAGGTGTCGTTGCAGATGCTGAAGCATGCGGCGGGAGAAAAGCTTGAAAATGATTTGCCTGAATTGAGGGTAAATACTATCTTTACAGACTGTGTGGGAGTTGAGCTTTTGGCAAGACCGGTGGAGTTGCCTCCGTAGTACCAGTCCGCGCCAATATAGCCTGTTTTAAAGTAAACGGCGGATTTCTGCGCCGTACCCAAAAAGCTTACGCTGTCAGGTCCGGTTGAAAAATACGAGGAATTGTACTTTAAAACAAACATCGCCGAGTTGATGTTGAAGTTAGGATTGTTCACCGAAACTGTCATGGTAAGTTTATTGCCGGTAAGACTGTATGTGCTGTTGAAAATCATTCCTACAGAAGGTGAAGACGCGGCCGAGGCGGAAAAGGGAATAGCCGCGCAAATTACTGCAAGAATGAGGAAAAGAGTAACTATCTTTTTAATAGAACGAAAAGATTTCTGCATATAAACAACCTCCTTAGATTAATTTTACCAACTGAAGTGTCTTTTGTCAACAGAAATATATGACATAAGAGGATATTATTTGTCTGTTTTAAACATCTTTTTGAAATATGGGTGGATTTTATGTATATAAATGACTATCGTTCTGCTGAGCAGGATATCGTAAACAACAAACAGGATGTTTCCTGCGATCAAAAAAACAATTGGAAGATTTACGCCAAACAGAGAGTACTCCTCGGGTTTTATTCCTATCAAATAAAGCCCTGCATAGAAAAAAGCTATCATGGCGGCGTTAAATACAACAAGCTTTAAAAGCCATTCCAAAATAAAATTTCCGGAGCTTTCAAAAAGGCTTTTCAGTATCGGATAATAGCCGAAAAACAGGATATAAAGTGCAACCGGCTCCTTGTTCGGCACAATGAGCAGACAGACAAGGGAGACAGCGGCAAAGGCTATCCATGCCCAGGTTTTGCCAAGTTCTATAACCACGGCGACAAGCGCGATGCCCGTGAACACAGGTATGGCATACTGTGTAAAGGGAAGAATGGAGGAACAAAACATCAGTGTTGCCGAAAGGGCGCATATGATGCCCCCGAAAGCCACTTTAAAAGAGTTTTTCATAAAATTTTTCAGCTCCTTTAACAAAATTATACCAGATTATTTTAGCCTTTACAATTTTATAATTGTTAATTTTTGTCCCGATTATACGACAAACAATGTCACAGGAAGGAACTATACTTTTTTATATCACATAAAAGGCGGTAATAAAGGATGTATAAAGTAATAGGAAGACCGGGACTGAAAAAACTGCTTAAAAGAAAAAGCGGAAAAAATAAAACGGCTTTACCGGCAAAGCTTTTGTTTGCTCTTTTGGCGGCGGTTATGACAAGGGTGAGTATTCTTGACTCTCTTTCTCCCTTTGGGGTGGCAATTCTTGCCGCTGCGCCGGAAAAATTCAGCCTGGCGGGCTTTATTGGAGCGAGTGCAGGATATTTCTTCATTTCTCCGGTACGCGAGCCGCTTGAATATATATCAATGTGCGTGGCTGCGGTGGGAATACGCTGGGCGCTTTGCGAACTTAAAGGAATATACAAGTCAAGACTTTTTATGCCGTGCAACGCTGCGGTTTCGGTCATTCTCACCGGAGTTTTGCTGACAGCCACAGGCGGCGGCGCGGGTGCGGGCGAGTACGGCCTTATTTTTGCCGAAGGACTTATCGCGGCGGCCGGCGCGTACTTTTTTGACAGAACCTTAAAAGCGCTGAAAAACAGAGCTGTTTTTGCCGACGACGGAAATCTTACAGCGTGTTATATAAGCGCCGTAATTTTGCTTTTGTGTTTTTCGTGGATGAAAATAGGGGGTTTTTCGCTTTACAGAGTTCTTTTGATTTTAACAGTAATACTTGCTGCGAGTGCACGGGGAGCGGGCGCGGGAGC
>JAFRVM010000183.1 GCA_017438505.1 Clostridia bacterium
GTCAAAAAATCCCAGCGGCTTGGTGACCGCAGACGCAGCCGAGCGCATACGCCCGAGACCGCTGACATATTCCGAACACTCTTTTCCTATGGCCAGAATTATTTTTGACGCTGTGACCGTGCGTCTTGTTGAAGTTTTAAGGGTACATTTGCCGCCGGTCTCGGATATGGATATTACCCTTGTGTTTTCATAAATCCTTGCGCCGTTTCTTTTTGCGGCGGCCACCGCGGCGTGAGTCAGCCGGTAGGGGTCGAGCTCTGCGGCAAGCTGTTTCGATATTATAGCGCACTGCGCCTCGAAGGGAAAGATGTCCTGCAGGGTGCTGCGGCTTGCGAACTCTACGTCAAATCCGCAGTTTTTTCTAAGCTGATACTCCCGGAACATATTCTGTTTTTCGGTCGGGTCGTTTGTGTAAAGCACGCAGTCGCGCTTTTCAAATCCGAAGCCGTTTTCGCTTTCCTTTGAAAACTCACAAAGGCTTTCAAGCGCTTTTTTCTGTGCCGAATAAACGTGCTGCGCAGTGCTGATTCCAACCTTTTCGCACAGTGTGGAGAGCATACCCACGCTGTCGTAACGTCCCCACGAGGGGGCAAGGGATGTACTGCCAAAGCCAACAGGCTCATCGGTCACAAGCACGGTATCCATACCGCTCTCAGCAAGCCGCAGAGCTGTCATGGCGCCGGTTATCCCTCCGCCTATAACACACACCTCACAGCTTTCGTTAAAATCAAGCCAGCCAAATCGGGCGGGGATTTTATTTATGTCGGTCCAGACCGGCTTGTGTTTACACTGATTTTTCATAGGTATCCGCCTTTCGTATATGTTATTTTTTGTTAGTATTATGGACTTGTCCTTTGGCGGATATTCTTATAGTTAAAATTAATTTTTCTCCCTTTTCTACAAAAATAAATTCAATACCGGCGAAAAGTTTTTCAGGTCAAGTAAAATCAACTTATAGTTATTAAAAAAGTATTAATTCGACACTGAATATTTATAAAAACAGGGTTTTCCACACTTTCAACATAGTATTCAACAGGGTTTTTGGGGTGGTTTTCAACTTTTTCAACATAGTTTTCAACAATCAAGTGCTAATAACTCTTTGTAGAACCCCGCATTTTATGCGGGGTTTGCCGCAGAGGTATGAATATTAGCCGTGTATATACATGGTAATAAATTCAAAAAAAGGAATAACACATAAAAAAACGGCCGATACTGCTTACAAACGGGTATTCACAACGAAAGGTATAGAGGTAAAAGGTATGATAAAAGGGGTAAACAGACAGATTATTGAGATTAAAAACACAAACTGTCCCTATTTTGAGAGGATTATCTGCTGTGTAAATCCGCGGTTTTCGGGCGAGCAAAAGCAGCAGCTTGTGGACTGTGCGGTAAAATTTGCAAGGGAGATAGAGGAGGAACAGAAAAGCAGGACAAAAAAACTGCCGATATGGCTTGTGGCAGGCATATCGGCTTCGGCGGGAGCGTTAGTGAGCTTTATACTTATGCTTATTTTAAACTGAGGGGATGCCGTAAGACCCGCTCGGGTCACGGAAAAGTCCTATACGCGGGGGATTTGGAGTAAAGCATAAAAAGGCGGTGATTATAAGTATCAGCAAAAATACGCACACCCAGAAGTATTTGTCGGGATTGCGCAAATAAAGGCACAGCCTTGCCGAAATAAAATAGGCAAGGGCGGTACATACAACTGCTGTCAGAATATCCACCCAAAGAAGGCTTTTACCGAGTATTCCCGAATAAATGTAAAAGAAAAAGGTTACCGAAAGTATAATAAAGACAACGCCGAAGGTTTTGGCGACAAGGTAGCGTTTAAATTCGATTTTGGATATAAAAAGCCCGAAGGGTATCCATAAAAGATAGGCAAACGAGAGGATTTTAAGGTGCTCCCATACGCTCTCGTTAACCCCGCCGAAAACAGCGGCTATGCGCGCTCCGGCGGTAAACTTGAATACTTCGTGCAGTATAACCGATAAGATAACAGAAAAAACAAGACCGAAAATTTCGCTTTTTACTATTCTTTTGGATTTCACTAGGCCTTCCCTGCTTTCGTTTTTTACTAAATTGTATGGCGGATAAAATTTTAATATTCCAAATGCGCAATTTATAAATTATTTAAAATTGAGTACTTTTATTTCGACACTAAATGTGGTATTATAATTTAGTATTATTACAAGATGGGAAGTTTTACGTTTTGGATAAGAGCAATATAGACGAAAAACAGTATATTATTGGCAGAGGTGCGGTCACGGAAGCCATAAAAGCAGGCCGCCCGATAGATTATATAATGACTGCAAAGGGCACAAATCCGGGAACTATTGCCGCCCTGGCGGCTAAAAACGGCATAACCGTCAAGGAGGTTTCCAGGGTCAAGCTTGACGGCATATGTCCGCAGGGCAACCACCAAGGGGTCATAGCCATGGCCGCCGCCGCCGACTACGTCAGCGTGGAGGATATTCTTGATGCTGCCGAACAGAAGGGCGAACCGCCGTTTATTATCATCTCAGACGGACTTGAGGATCCGCACAACCTCGGCGCAGTCATAAGAACGGCCGACGCTGTGGGTGCGCACGGCGTCATTATTCCCAAAAGGCGCGCTGTGGGGCTTACCTACGGTGTGGGCAAGGCAAGCGCGGGCGCGGTGGAATATGTGCCCGTGGCAAAGGTTACAAATTTAAACGCCTGTATAGATGATTTAAAAAAGCGCGGACTGTGGATATACGGAATGGATATGGACGGCCAGTGCTGGTGCGAGGCCGACCTCAATGGCCCCGCTGCTTTTATTGTGGGAAATGAGGGCAAGGGTATGAGCCGTCTTATAAGAGAACAGTGCGATTTTGTGCTGTCGCTTCCCATGTACGGAAAAATAAACTCTCTTAACGCGTCGGTTGCGGCAGGAGTCATTCTTTATGAGGCCGCACGCCAGAGAAACGCAATCAAAGCGAAAAACTAACAGGGGAATCAGCTGAAAATGAACGATAATAAAGACTTTAAAAATCCGTATCTGGAGGGTGCCCAGCCGGGTGATTCGCGCATGGATTACCGTCAGATAATGGAGGAATACCGTGCCCGCCGCCGAATTGAGACAGGCATGCCGGCGGATATGGGGCCAGGCGAGGATCCCGACCGCATGATTCTGCCGGAGCTTGCTGAAAACAGGCAGCCGAGGACAAACAACCGCTTTGCCTTTGACCTTAAAAAGGAAGTGGCGGCGGGTGTTGATTTAAACGACATTCGATCCATACACAGGGTTTCCTACGGCGACACCTACCGTCCCAGAAAGAGCAGAGCAAACATTCGCCGAAATTACGCCGGGCTTGCAAACCTTGACAATGTGGACAGCGAAGAGGTGCGCGCAACAATTAACAGCGCCCGCAGAAGAGCTCAGGAGAGAAAAAAATCTCCTGTTTCGGCACCGGAGGAGACGGTGGAGCAGAAACGCGCCCGTATTGAGGCTATGCTCCCCACTCCCGACCAGCAGAGAGAGCTGGACAGAATTATGGAGCAGAGGGGCAAAATTTACGCCACCCCCTCGTTTATGCGTGATGAGCTCCAGTTCGGTGACGAGCCTACGGTAAACGAAACCGATATCATTACTCCGCTGCGTACAAATATCAATCTGCCCGGCTTTTCTTTCAGACAGAGATATATGAACAGGGGACTTGAGGACGCAAATATTCCCGAAATCCCGGTGGGTCCGGTAGCTCCCGAGGGCTTTGGAGGAGACGGCGGAGATCTTCCTCTCTTCGAGTCGGAGGCGTCCAACTGGAGCCTTCGTCCGGACGATGAGAGATTTACCCATATCGAGACAAAAGATAAATACGAAGTCATACCGATGGGCGGTATGGTTATAGACGACAAGCGCCATATGTTCCGCGCAAAGGTGCGTCTTGGCGGCAAAAACACCGCCTCGGCCTTTGAGGCGGGAGCGGGATCTATTAAATCGGCTCACAGCGAACGGCTTGCCGGCGAGCTTGCCTCAAAGAGAAAAAAATCCCGTCTGCGTATCGCTTCGGCAATACCCGACGCTTTAAAATCCGCTCCGCTGCCGTCGCAGTTTACCGATATTTCGCAGATGGACAATCAGGCGCAGCAGGCGGCTCACTTGGCCGGACTTGAGGCCGGCAGAGCGCTTGCGCAGGCGCAGAATGCCCCTGTGCAGCATACTGCTCCGAACCGGGAAGAGGTCTGGCATGACGATGTGCCCGAATTTGTACCCAAGAGAGTTCAAAATGAGTCCTTAGCGCCGACACATAACACCTTTACCGACGGTAATTTTGAAAAGCCAAGGCAAAAGGGAATAATCAACCGTCAGAAATCCACATATACCTACCTTTTTGACGA
>JAFRVM010000184.1 GCA_017438505.1 Clostridia bacterium
AAAGAAAAAAAAGAAAAAAAGAAAATATTTAAACACATACTGCACCGACCTTACCGAGCGTGCCCGCGAGGGTAAGCTTGACAGGGTCATCGGCAGAGACAAAGAGATTGAGCGTATAACCCAGATACTCTGCCGCCGCAGTAAAAACAATCCCTGCCTTATAGGTGAGCCCGGCGTCGGTAAAACCGCTATTGCCGAAGGTCTTGCCATACGCATTGCCGAGGGAAATGTCCCTGCAAAGCTTGAGGATAAAGAGATACACCTGCTCGACCTTACCGCTCTTGTTGCCGGCACGCAGTTTAGAGGGCAGTTTGAAAGCCGCATAAAGGGACTTGTTGCCGAGGTCAGGGCCGAGGGCAATATTATCCTCTTTATCGACGAGGTGCACAGCCTTGTAGGCACAGGCGACGCCGAGGGTACAATGAATGCCGCGAATATTTTAAAGCCCTCGCTTTCACGCGGCGAAATTCAGGTCATCGGCGCGACCACCTTTAAAGAATACCGCAAGCACATTGAAAAGGACGCCGCGCTTGAGAGAAGATTCCAGCCGGTAACGGTAAACGAGCCATCTGTTGACGAGACCTGCGATATTCTTCTCGGTATCAAAGACTACTACTCCTCCCACCACCACGTTGCGGTAAGCGACGCTCTTTTGCGCCGTGCCGTGGTGCTGTCGGAGAGATATATCACCGACCGTTTTCTGCCCGACAAGGCAATCGACCTTCTTGATGAAGCCTGCGCATGCGCAAGTCTGCGCAATATTCAGCTTACCGAATACGATAAGCTGACCCGCAAACATGCGGAAAAGAAAGCCAGACTCGAAGCTCTTGCCGAGGAAACCGAAAACCCCGATTTTGAGGCACAGGCAGAGCTGCGCACCGAGCTTTTACAGCTTGAGGATAAGATAAAACAGGTCGAACCCGCTGCGCTTTCCGCCGCAGTCACCGAAGCAGACCTTGCAAAGGTAATTGAGCTGTGGACGGGTATTCCCGCCTCCAAAATTGTGGAAAACGAGCAGAAACGTCTTTCAAAGCTTGAGGACAGATTAAAGGAAAAAATCATCGGGCAGGATGAGGCAGTATCCCTTGTTGCCGCGGCAATCCGCCGCAGCAGGGTACAGATTAGTCCCAACCGCCATCCCGCATCGTTTATATTTGTCGGTCCTACCGGCGTGGGTAAAACCGAGCTTGTAAAGGTTCTTGCCGCCGAACTGTTTAATTCCCCCGAGACCCTTATCCGTCTGGATATGTCGGAGTATATGGAAAAACATTCGGTTGCCAAAATCATCGGCTCCCCTCCCGGATATATCGGCTATGACGAGGCCGGTCAGCTTACCGAAAAGGTGCGCCGCAAGCCTTACAGCGTTCTGCTGTTTGACGAGATAGAAAAGGCACATCCCGATGTTCTCAACATTTTGCTGCAGATTCTTGACGAGGGAAAAATCACCGACGCCCAGGGCCGTGTGGTAAACTTTGAAAATACAGTTATAATCATGACCTCAAACGCAGGCAGCGACCGCAACGGCACAATTGCGGGCTTCGGCAAAACCGCCGCTCAGAGCACAAAGGAACACGTCATGAAGGCTCTTTCCGAGTTTTTACGTCCTGAATTTATTGCAAGAGTTGATGAGATTGTAGCATTCAATCCCCTTACCAAAGAGGATTTTGCTAAAATCGCGGTTTTAATGCTCGATGGGTATGTAAAGACCCTTGCCGAGAGGGATATCAAGCTTATCTATAACAGCGATGTTCCCGCATTTTTAGCTGAAAAATCGCACGGAGGCAAAAGCGCGGCAAGAGATCTGCGCAACCTTATCCGCCGCGAGGCAGAGGACAAGATAGCCCTGCTGCTTGTCGAGAATCCCGATGAAATCCCGCGCGAAATTGTGCTGAGCGTTGACAGTGAAAAATGCCATCTGACCGTTACGGCAAACATTTAAAGGGAGGAAAATTTTAAGTGAAGCTTTCCGACTTTGATTTAGGTTCCGCAGACACAAAATTCGACCCGGTAAAGATATTTTCTTTTCTG
>JAFRVM010000185.1 GCA_017438505.1 Clostridia bacterium
CCCGACGGGCGGTTACATATGGTCGTATATCCCCGTTGCACTGATTATCGGATTTTTTGCTGTTAAGAGCTTTAAAAACAAATGGGGTACGCTTGCGGTCATCTTCGGGGCGTGCCTGACCGGAATTGCGGTTTGCTACACGCTCGGCACAATACAGTTTATGGCTGTTACCGGAAACGATTTGACAAAATCGCTCGGCTTGTGCGTTCTGCCGTTTATACCGTTTGACATCGCAAAGGCAGTTATTGCGACAGTTGCGGGCAGCGCGGTAAGAAAGGCGCTTTTAAAGGCCGGACTTATCTGAAAGATAAACAGAAAAAAAGACGGATTTTTTTGAAATCCGTCTTTTTTAGTTGCCAATTAGTTTGCAGCCGGAGCCTGAGTGGGCGCTTCAGCGGGCGCCTCTGTCGGAGCGTCTGTCGGAGCGTCTGTCGGAGCCTGAGTTTCCTCAGCCTTTGCCTCCTTTGCAGACTGAGCCTGCTTCTCGCTTTCCTCTCTCTTCTGCTTGTCTATCTCGTCAACCTTGTTCTTTATTTCCTTGTAACGCGTGTCACCTGTAATATTGTCACCAAGACCATACCTTTCCTTGAAGGTGTTAAGATTATCTTCGCCTACATATGCCTTAAGCGGCGCTTCACCTATAGCCTCACCCCAAGGAGTGTTCTCGTTTACCCAATCAGGCAGTTCAAGAACCTTCTTTGCATCTTCAACGTTTTCCATACCTACAAACTGGTTCATTTCAATAATTACGCCAAATGGAATTGTGTTGTATGCCGAAGCCTCAGATGTGTTCTCCGGCATATCCTCAGGCAGCTTGTATATCTTAAGGAATTCCTTGTAATCCATACCCGACTGCTCGGCAACCTGACCGATCGTTCTTCCGGTTACGTCAACATATTTCTCATACTTATTGGCAAAGAAAAACTTACTTACAAGAATAACAGCCACAACAATGATAGCAACAACAACAGCGGCGCATATCGCGATTACGGCAACCTTCTTTGTGTCTGCCTTACCTGTCTCATCCGTAATGGCAGCCTGTACGTTTTCACCGAATTCATCAGCTTTTTCGCCTAGCTGATCGGCAACGTCACCGATGGCTTCCTTTACCTCACCGGCATTTTCAACTGCCGCATCGGCGAAGTTCTCAACGCCTTCCTTAATATCGCCGCCAAGGTTCTCTACGTCGTCCTTAACGTCCTGAATAGTTTCCTCAACGGTTTCCTTTATGCCTTCAACTTCGGATTTAACCTCGTCTGTTGCGTCAGCATCCGCGTTTTCGGCGTCAGCCACGGTTGATTCTTCCGCTTCCGTTACTTCCTCCGCCTTGTCCTGCACCTCTTCCGCTGCTTCTTCAGCGGTCTCGGCTGCCTCGTCTGCCGCCTCTGCAGCAACTTCCTCAGCCTTTACTTCCTCTGCCTCTAATTCCTCGTTTAAATTCTTCTCGTCATTCATCTGAACGTCTCCCTTTCAAATTATTTTGCCGGAGTCTCTTGTGCTGCTCCGGTGGTCTGCGCGTTTTGGCCCTCTGCACTTGCAGCCTGCTGCTTAGCGTTCACAGCATCTGCAACAGCCTTTTCAAAATCCTGAAGGCTTGTTTCGTCTGTTACGGCATCATCCGCAAGGCCGTAGGTCTGCTTTGCTGTTGCAAAAGCCTCGTCGCCGAGCGCCTTCTTTGCTGGCATTGAAACAAAGTCCTTATAAAGTGTGTCCTCTGTTACAGCGTCCGAAAACTGCGAAACATCAATAGTGCCGCCCTGCTCGCCGACATATTTGTTGTAGTTGCCTATGGTCATATTCTGTACCATCTCGCTTGCAAGAGTGTCTGCATTTACAGTATCGCCGACTGTAAGACCGTACTGAGCCAAAAAGTCCTCAACGCTCATATTCTGCTCCTTGGCAAGGAACGCCACATTCGGCTCCTGCTCGCCGTTTCTCATCGCCTTATCCGTCATACGCTGCTGTACGTGCGGTATTACCAACAGCGCCGATGCTATAACAAATGCGACTATTATAACTACCGAGATAAGCGTGAGCATTGAATTGGAACCCGATGCATTGTTTGTGCTTCTTTTCATTATATTATTTCTCCTTCCGTTTTGTGCTAAGTGCAAATTCTTCCTAAAATTGCACACATCTTTAACAATATACCACTTTAGCAAAAAAAAATCAATATGTTTTTTCTTTTTTTTGTTTCATTGTATGACATCTTATGATATACTTTAGGAAAGGAGTTTGCTATGAATTACGAAGAAACCATAAATTACATACATTCCATACCGAAATTCCGCCGGCCGCTTGGCAACGAAAATCTGGCGCGGCTTCTCGGTCTTTTGGGCAATCCGCAGAAAAAACTGCGGTTTGTTCACATTGCCGGCACAAACGGCAAGGGCAGCGCGGCGGCTATGACGGCGGAGATTTTAAAACGCGCGGGGTATAAGACAGGACTTTTCACCTCGCCCTTTATTGAGGTATTTAACGAAAGAATATGCGTTTGCGGCAAAAATATTCCCGATAATTTACTTATAGAATATACCGAAAGAGTTAAAAATATTATGGAAACGTCGGGCGCGCTCGTGAGCGAATTTGCCTTTGTGACGGCTGTTGCATTTCTGTATTTTTATGAGCAAAAATGTGACTTTGTCGTTTTGGAGGTCGGTATGGGCGGCTCTCTTGATGCTACGAACGTAATCGACAATTCCGTGGTAAGCGTTATAATGAAAATCGCGCTTGACCACACGCAATATCTTGGTGATACTATTGAAGAAATAACCGTGGAAAAATGCGGTATTATAAAGCAGGGCGGCACTGTTATAGCTTATCCGAACGAGAAAAAAACGCTTGATATAATAAGAGCATACGCACAGGAAAAACACGCAGAGCTGAAAATTGCCGATGTCAGAAAGGCGGAGGGCTATGAGCTTTCGCTTAAAGGCGCGTATCAGCCGTATAACGCGGCGGTCGTTTTGGAAATAG
>JAFRVM010000186.1 GCA_017438505.1 Clostridia bacterium
CATAACCTCACGAATAAGTATGTTTCTTTTTCTGTCCAGCAGGTCAAAACCGACACGGGCAAGCTCAAGCGACTTTTTGTTGGCCATAAGATTGCCCTTTGTGGGTGCAATTGTTATGCTCACGCAGTCTCACCTCCGATATCCGCGGGGGTATAGTACATATCTATGTAGGCGTTGTCAACACGATCGAGCTCCTCGCGCGGGAGAATTCCGAGCAGCTTCCAGCCCAGTGAAAGGCTCTGCTCGAGCGAGCGATCCTCGTTAAAGCCCTGCTTTATAAACGAGCCCTCAAAGGCTCTGCCGAACTGCAGATATTTTTTATCAATGGGCGATAGCTCCTCCTCACCGATAACCGAAGCCAGCGAACGCGCGTCCTGCACCTTTGCGTAGGAGGCAAAAAGCTGGTTGGCAAGCTGAGAGTGGTCGGCGCGGGTATAGCCGTCGCCAATGCCGTCCTTCATAAGACGGGAAAGGGAGGGCAGAATTGCGACAGGCGGATAGTTGCCCGCCTTGTCAAGCACTCTGTCCAGAACTATCTGACCCTCGGTAATGTATCCGGTAAGGTCGGGAACAGGGTGGGTGATGTCATCGTTGGGCATGGTAAGAATGGGAATCTGAGTAACCGAACCAGATGAGCCCTTTATCATACCGGCGCGCTCGTAAAGCGAGGCAAGGTCGGAGTAAAGATATCCGGGATAGCCCTTTCTGCCGGGAATCTCGCCCTTTGAGGAGGAGAACTCGCGGCAGGCCTCGGCGTAGGAGGTCATATCGGTCATAATGACAAGCACATGCATATCATGCTCAAAAGCAAGGTACTCCGCGGCAGTAAGAGCGCAGCGGGGGGTGATAATTCTCTCAATAATGGGGTCATTGGCAAGGTTTAAGAACATTACAACCTTGTGCAGAACGCCCGCTTCCTCGAATGAACGCCTAAAGTAGTCGGCAACGTCGTTTTTAACACCCATTGCGGCGAAAACAACAGCGAACTTTTCGCCGTTATCGTCAGCGATTTTAGCCTGACGGACAATCTGCACCGCAAGCTCGTTGTGGCTCATGCCCGAGCCGGAAAAGATGGGCAGCTTCTGTCCGCGGATAAGGGTGATAAGGGTATCTATTGAGGAAATACCGGTGCTTATGTAGTTTCTCGGGTAAATTCTCGATACGGGATTTATGGGCGAGCCGTTGATATTTTTGCGGCACTCGGGGAAAATCTCGCCGAAACCGTCGATGGGATTGCCTGTTCCGCCCAGAACCCTGCCCAGTATCTCCTTGGAGAGGGGCAGCTCTATGGGGTGTCCCTTTAAAAGAGTGCGGGTGTTTTTGAGCGAAATTCCGCTTGTGCCCTCAAAAACCTGAATAACCACGCGGCTGCCGTCTATCTGCACTATTCTGCCGTTGCGCACGCTGCCGTCGTCAAGGCGGATTTCAACCATTTCCTCAAAGGAGGGGTTTTCCACATCTTCAAGAATAAGCAGAGAGCCGCTTATCTCCTTTGCGCCTAAATATTCAAAAATCATAGCTGTTTTTTCCTTTCAAAGGGAAATGTTACTTAATATCCGCAAGGGCGGCGTCAATTTCCCCTATGTAGCCGTCAAGAATATCAAGACGGTCGTTGGGAACGTCGTACTTTATTTTTACAATGCGGTCAAAAAGACCCGTTCCCGTGACAAGCGAGAGGGGAACGCCCTCGGCAACAAGCGCGGAGGCTTTGATGTAGAGGTGAACTATGGCCTTCATTATGCCCAGCTGTTTTTCAAGCGGAACAAATGTGTCGTCCTTGTGGAAGGCGTTCTGCTGTAAAAATCCTACGCGGATAAGGCGCGCCGCTTCGATAATAAGCTTCTGGTCGTCGGGCAGAACGTCCGCGCCGACCAGCTTTACGATCTCCATAAGGCGGTTTTCCTCGTGCAGAAGTCCGATGATCTTTTCGCGCAGGGTCATAAACTCGGCGCCTACGTTATCGGTAAACCATTCTTCAAGGTCGCCTATGTATTCGGAATAGCTGTCGTTCCAGTTTATAGCGGGATAGTGGCGGGCGTAGGCAAGGCTTTTGTCAAGCGCCCAGAAGCAGCGGATAAAACGCTTTGTGTTCTGGGTAACAGGCTCGGAAAAGTCTGCGCCCTGAGGGGAAACCGCTCCGATAATTGATACTGAGCCCTGCTGACCGCACAGCGAGCGCACAAGTCCGGCGCGCTCATAGAACTCGGAAAGTCGGGAGGGCAGATATGCCGGGAAGCCTTCTTCGGCGGGCATTTCTTCAAGACGTCCGCTTATCTCACGCAGAGCCTCGGCCCAGCGGGAGGTGGAATCGGCCATAATAGCAACGTGATAGCCCATATCACGGTAGTATTCCGCAAGGGTGATGCCTGTGTAAATAGAGGCCTCACGGGCCGCAACAGGCATATTTGATGTATTTGCGATAAGCACGGTACGGTCGGTCATGGGTCTGCCCGATTTTGGGTCGATAAGGGAGGTAAACTCCTCAAGCACCTGACACATCTCGTTTCCGCGCTCGCCGCAGCCGACGTATACGATAATATCTGCGTCGCACCACTTTGCGAGCTGATGCTGGGTCATAGTTTTGCCCGTGCCGAAGCCGCCGGGAATAGCCGCCGTTCCGCCCTTTGCAATGGGGAAGAGGGTGTCGATTATACGCTGACCGGTAATAAGGGGAATGTTGGCGTAAAGACGCTCGGTGGCGGGGCGGGGAGTTCTTATAGGCCACGTCTGACAAAGGGTCAGCTCGTGCGTTTTGCCGCTCTTATCCTCGATGACGGCTACCGTATCGTTAACTTTATATTTTCCGTTTGGAGCAACGCTGACTACTTTACCCTCCAAATTGGGGGAAAGCAGACATTTGTGGGTAATTATCGCTGTTTCGGGGCAGGTGGCGTAGACATCGCCGCCCTTTAGATAATCGCCCTTTTTGACGGTAAGGGTAACATCCCACTGTCTTTCGGTATCAAGGG
>JAFRVM010000187.1 GCA_017438505.1 Clostridia bacterium
GCGGGACTTATCTCCGGCACAGAGCTTTCCAAAATTTTTGCAGGCTTTGTATCTCTTGCCGTTGCCGCCGTGCCCGAGGGTCTGACCGCTGTTGTCACCGTGGTGCTCGCGCTCGGTGTTGCCCGCATGATAAAGAAAAAATCAATAATCCGCCGGCTTTCGGCTATTGAAACACTGGGCAGCGCTTCGGTTGTCTGCACCGACAAAACCGGAACTCTTACACAAAATAAGATGACCGTTGTAAAACTGTGGACGGGCGATGAGCTTATTGACGCGGAGGACGAGTGGACGCTGGACGCCGAGCTTCTCATAACCTACGCCGCCCTGTGCTCCGATGCTTCGGTGACATTGCGTGAGGACGGCTCGAGATCTGAAACGGGCGATCCCACCGAAAGGGCAATAATCGGCGCGGCTCTTGAAAAAGACATTGACAGGAATATACTGATGACCCGCTATCCGAGACTTTACGAAATCCCCTTTGATTCCGAGCGCAAGCTTATGACATCGGTGCACCGCATAAAGGACAGAAACTTGGCAATAGTAAAGGGTGCGCCGGATGTTCTTGTATCCCGATGCGGGAATGCCGACCGCGAAGCTGTTTTCGACTGCAACGACGGTATGGCCAAAAACGCTCTGCGTGTAATTGCTGTCGCCTATAAATTTCTGGATGATGATTTTTCCTCGGTTTCAAACGACCGGATAGAATCAGGTCTTACCTTTATGGGTCTTATAGGTCTTATCGACCCGCCCCGTCCCGAGGCGTTAAAGGCCATAAAACAGTGTGAAAGCGCCGGCATTCGACCTATTATGATTACCGGCGACCACGTCGTCACCGCCTCTGCTATCGCGCGCCAGCTCGGTATTCTAACCGACGACACAAGGTCGATAACAGGAGCGCAGCTTGCTAAAATATCCGATGAAGAATTTGAGAATACGGTACAAAATTACTCTGTATATGCCCGTGTGACGCCCCACGATAAGCTGCGTATAGTTAAAGCCTGGCAGAAAAAGGGCGAGGTTGTGGCAATGACCGGCGACGGTGTAAACGACGCGCCCGCTCTTAAAGCGGCAGACATTGGCTGCGCCATGGGCAAATCCGGTACCGACGTTGCCAAAGGCGCCGCAGATATTGTTATTTCCGATGACAATTTTTCTACCATTGTTGCGGCCGTAAGAGAAGGGCGCGGACTTTATGAGAATATCAAAAAATCCGTTCACTTTCTGCTGTCCTGCAACCTGGGCGAGCTGCTCTGCATATTTTTATCTATGCTTATTTACGGACTTTCTCCTCTGCGTTCGGTACACCTTTTGTTTATCAATCTGCTTGTTTGCGGTCTGCCGGCTCTTACTCTCGGTATGGAGCCCTTGGAAAAAGATGTTATGCGGCGTGCTCCCCGATCCAAAAATGAAACTGTTTTTGCCGATGGAACAGGCGTCGGTGTAGCATGGCAGGGTGCCCTTTTAGGCATTTTAACAATTATCGCATATGCTGTGGGAAGGGGCGCTTCTCCCGAAGCCGGACGCGCAATGGCCTTTGCCGTACTCTCGTTCGGTCAGCTTTTCCATGCTTTTTCCCTGCGTTCACGCAAGCCTGTTATCCGCATTGGTTTGCTTTCAAACCGTCTGCTTATTGGCGCCCTTGGAATTTCCGCGCTTTTAACCCTGCTTGTTCTTCTCGTTCCCCCATTTGCATCTCTGTTCTCCCTTGCCGCTCTTTCGGGCAATCTGTGGCTTGCCGCAGTTTTGCTCTCCGCCGCGCCCCTCGTTATCGGTGAGACGGTAAAAGTCGTTGTTCCTCTTATAAATAAAAAACTCCAGAAAACTTTGGAGAGTGATTTTTAATGTTCGCAAAGCTGCTCAGCCTCGGTCTTATGGGAATGAACTCCTTTATTGTTGAAGTTGAAACCGACACCTCGCAGGGTATGCCGGCATTTGATGTTGTCGGCCTGCCCGACGCCGCCGTGCGTGAATCGCGCGAGCGTGTGCGCTCCTGCATCAAAAACTGCTCAATGGAGTTTCCGGTCAGCAGAATAACGGTCAACCTCGCCCCCGCCGATATGCGCAAGGAGGGTGCGGTTTACGACCTGCCCATTATGCTCAGTCTGCTGTGCTCGACAATGCAGCTGCCCAAAATAGGACTTGACTGCGCCTTTATCGGCGAGCTTTCTCTTGACGGCGAGCTGCGGCCGATAAACGGCGTTCTGCCCATGACCATAAAGGCGCGGCAGGAGGGACTTAAAACCATTTACGTTCCCTTTACCAACGCTCCCGAGGCTTCGGTTGTCGAGGGCATCGACGTTATAGGCGTTAAAAATGTCCGTCAGCTCTTTTTGCACCTTACCGGTGAGAGTAAAATAGAGCCCAGCAAGCCCGCCGACTTTTTTGCCGAACCGGGAAATGTTGTGATGCCCGATTTTTCCGAGGTGCGCGGTCAGGTGCAGGCAAGAAGGGCAATAGAGGTTGCCGCTGCGGGCGGTCACAATGTCATTTTAATAGGCAGTCCCGGCGCGGGCAAAAGCATGCTTGCCAAAAGGATCCCCTCGATTTTGCCCGATATGACCTTTGAGGAATCTATCGAAACTACAAAAATACACTCCATAGCAGGCACTCTTCCTCAGGGAGTTTCGCTTATACGCACACGTCCTTTCCGTGCTCCGCATCACAACGCAAGCTCCACCGCTCTTGCCGGAGGCGGGAGCTATCCCGGTCCGGGCGAGGTATCGCTCGCACATAACGGCGTACTGTTTTTGGACGAGCTTCCCGAGTTTTCCAAGCAGTCAATGGAGATGCTCCGTCAGCCGCTCGAGGACGGTCAGATCACAATTTCACGCGCGGCAGGCAGACTCACCTACCCCTGCAGCTTTATGCTTGTTGCGGCTATGAACCCCTGCCGCTGCGGATACTACGGACATCCCACAAAAAGCTGTATATGCTCAAAAAGTTCGGTGGAAAAATACCTCAGCCGCATTTCCGGCCCCCTGCTTGACCGTCTGGATATACATATCGAAGTGCCTCCGGTCGAATTTGCAGACCTATCTCACAAGCTGCCTTCGGAAAGCTCCGCCGAAATACGCAAAAGGGTCAACGCAGCGAGAAAAATCCAGCAGGAGCGCTTTGAGGGCATGGGTTTTTCCTGCAACGCCCGAATCACCCCCGCTGTTATCCGCAATGTCTGCGCAATGACCGACAGCGCGCAGGCTCTGCTTAAAAATGCCTTTGACAAGCTCGGTCTCTCGGCCAGAGCATACGACAGAATTTTAAAGGTCGCTCGCACAATTGCCGACCTTGACTCTTCGGAAAAAATCAATTCCGAACACATCGCCGAGGCTGTGCGCTATCGCAGTCTTGACAGAAAATACTGGGGTGGTTAATTAATGGAAATAACCGAAAAATGGATACTTCCCGGTCAGCCCATAGACGGTGCGCGCCTTGTGCGCAGCGCCGTTTTTATTGAGGAAAAGGGCTTTTCACACAGCGAGGAATGGGATGAGTTTGATAAAATATAACATCACGTTGAATTATGGCAGGGCGATGTTCCCGTCGCCTGCGGCAGGGTTTACCCCAAAGATGACGGATACCGCATAGGCAGAATCGCCGTTGCAAAAAGTATGCGCGGCTCGGGGCTGGGAGCAAGGGTTGTGCTGTCGCTTGAAAAAAAAGCCGCAGAGCTCGGCGCGAAAATGGTAACCGTCGCCGCCCAGAAGCAGGCGCAGGGCTTTTACGATAAGCTCGGATATACAGTGCTGGAGGGTTCGGACTTTTTAGACGGCCACACCCCCCATATAATAATGTATAAAGAAATTTCGGAAGGAAAATAAAAAATGAAAATTTACGGACTTGCAAAGCTGACCCTTTTGGATTTTCCCGGCAAAATGGCCTGCACGGTTTTTACCGGCGGCTGCAATATGCGCTGCCCGTTTTGCCACAACGCTCCGCTGGTCACACATTTAAACCCCGACGAAGCTCTTGATACGGAAGAATTTTTCACCTTTCTGCAAAAGCGTTCAAAGGTGCTTGAAGGTGTCGCCATAACCGGCGGCGAGCCGCTTATCCATAACGATATCAGCGCCTTTATAGAGCGCATACGATCGCTCGGGTATCTTGTCAAGCTGGACACCAACGGCTCGTTCCCCGATAAACTTGAAGAATTGATAAATAATAAACTCATAGATTATGTCGCTATGGATATAAAAAACAGCCCCGAGCTCTACCCGAAAACTGTCGGATTGGCCGATTTTGACGTTGAACCGGTAAAAAGGAGCGTTTCTCTGCTTTTAAAAGGCACAATTCCCTTTGAATTTCGCACAACTGTGGTCAAAGAGCTGCACACACCACAAGATATAGTGTCTATTGCAAAATGGATACAAGGCGCGCCGAAATATTTTCTTCAGCAGTTCAAAGACTCGGGAGCCCTTATAGGAAGCGGGTTTTCGGCTTATTCTCCCGAGGAAATGGCGCGGATTTTGGAGGCTGTTAAACCCTTTATACCCGGTGCCGAACTGCGCGGCATATAACCTCAACCCCAATATATAGTGTTTTTTTTTAAATTTTTCCAATATTTAGTTGACAACCGAAAGTTAATGTGCTAGAATAGGTCTTGCTTCGCTATTAAAAACAAAAGTATGGAGGATGAACGAAATGTATCAGGTTGTTAAACGTGACGGAAAAGTTTCCGAATTCAATATTCAAAAAATTACAGATGCTATCACCAAGGCCTTTGAGGCTCAGAATAAACAGTATCACCCCGGCGTTATCGATTTTCTTGCTCTTAAGGTTACCGCCGATTTCGAGCCCAAAATCAAGGACGAAAAAATTGCCGTTGAGGATATTCAGGACAGCGTCGAGACCGTGCTTGTTCAGGCAGGCTACTCCGATGTTGCAAAAGCTTACATTCTTTACCGCAAACAGCGCGAAAAAATCAGGAACATGAAGTCCACTATCCTCGACTACAAGGAGATAGTTGACAACTATGTTAAGGTAAACGACTGGCGAGTTAAAGAAAACTCCACCGTTACCTA
>JAFRVM010000188.1 GCA_017438505.1 Clostridia bacterium
ACGGGCATATAAAATGCCCAAACGCTGTAACGCGCGTAAACCGTCGCAGCCTACACAGACAATCAGGCATTATCCTTCGGTGCGCAGCTCTCGGAATGTATTGGGTTATGCCGGCTTTATCTGCTTGCACCTGCCGCGGACTCTCTGTAAAAGCATAGCAAAACTTACTTGTTTCCGGTCGTCGCCTTTGATATTGGTAGTTTAGCACTTTAAAGCGACGATGTCAAGGGGTAATGTGGAATTTTTTTATATTTTTTGTTATTTTGTCGTCTGAGCTTCTACAAGACGTTTGCCGCAGTAGATCTCACGCAGGCGGGGCTTTTCGATTTTGCCTGTGGGGTTGCGGGGAACTTCGGCAAATATGATCTTGCGGGGACGCTTGTAGCGGGGAAGGGCAATGCAGAACTTATTTATTTCATCTTCGCTGCATGTCGCGCCCTCTTTTATCTCGATAATCGCGGCGGCGATCTCGCCCAGTCTGTCATCGGGCAGACCTATTACCGCAACGTCCTTGATAGCCGGGTGACTGCGCAGGAAATCTTCTATCTGAACGGGGTAGAGGTTCTCGCCGCCGGTGATGATGACGTCCTTTTTGCGGTCGACAAGGTAGATAAATCCGTCCTCGTCCATACGTGCCATATCGCCTGTGTAAAGCCATTCGCCCTTTATAGATGCGTTTGTTGCTTCCTCGTTGTTAAAGTAGCACTTCATAACGCCGGGGCCCTTGACGATAAGCTCGCCTACCTCGCCCTGTACGACAGGTTTGCCGTTTTCGTCAACGATGTCGGCCTCCCAAAGATAACCGGGCTTGCCTATTGCGCCGACTTTGTGGATGTTCTCTATTCCCAGGTGAACGCAGCCCGGGCCGATAGATTCGCTCAGACCGTAGTTGGTATCGTACTGATGATTGGGGAAATGCTCCTTCCAGCGTTTTATAAGGCTGGGGGGAACGGGCTGCGCGCCTATGTGCATAAGTCTCCACTGGTCAAGCTGATAGCTGTTAACGTCTATATCGCCGCGGTCAATGGCGTCAAGAATATCCTGTACCCAGGGTACAAGCAGCCATACTATCGTTGCCTTTTCTTCCGAAACGGCGCGCAGTATCCACTCGGGCTTAACGCCCTTGAGCAGTACCGCCTTGCTTGCGGAGAGCAGACTGCCGAACCAGTGCATTTTTGCGCCTGTATGATAAAGGGGAGGAATGCAGAGGAAAACGTCGTTTTTCTGCTGACCGTGGTGATTCTGCTCTGTAAGGCAGGAGGAAACAAGCGCGCGGTGACCGTGAAGTATTGCCTTGGGGAAGCCTGTTGTACCCGAAGAAAAATAGATTGCTGCGTCATCGTCGTCGGTAAGCTTTATATCGGGAGCTTTGGAGGTACAGTAGGAAACAAGTTTATCGTAGCTCTCGGCAAAGGTGGGAACGCCCTCGCCTACATAAAAAAGTGTCTTAACACCCGGGATAACCTCAAATATATCCTCAATTCTGCCTATAAACTCCGGGCCGAAAACAAGGGTATTTACTTCGGCAAGCTCAAGACAGTATTTTATTTCATCGGCTGTGTAGCGGTAGTTCATGGGAACGGCAAGCGCGCCGGTCTTTAAAATACCAAAATAAATGGGCAGCCATTCAATGCAGTTCATAAGCAAAATTGCGACCTTATCGCCCTTTTTGATGCCGCGGGTAAGCAGCAGGTTTGCAAAGCGGTTTGCCTTCTGGTCAAACTCTTTCCATGTCATCTGCTGACGGTGATGCTCGGTGGGGTTGGTTTGAATAAGATCAAAATCCTTCCAGGTGACAGCCTTTCTGTCCTGTACCTCGGGGTTTATTTCAACAAGACTTATATCGTCGGGATACTGTGCGGCGTTTTTTGCCAGAAATTCGGTAATAGGCATTAGTAAATCCTTCCTTTGTTTGTACTTTTTTGTATATTTTAGCACTTTAAAGCGACAGTGTCAATAGAAATAAAAAATAAAAGCCCGAAACCGAAAGGTTTCGGGCGGGGAAGCTTGCTGTTAGATGCTGCCGGCTTCAAGTTAAAGATTTATTCGACTGTCTCGGACTTATAATCCGGAGCTGCTGCATGCGGCTCGGAGACTTTGGGTGTTCCCTGCTTTTTTGAAAAAGCCAGCATAAAAATGTATGCAGGTATTGCGTACAGCAGAACAGTAAGTACAGTCCATACCGGCGCGCTCTCCCTGTTTTTGTAAGCAAAGATTCTGTAGTAGGCAATAATGCTCATAATAAACAGTGCAATCGAAATTCCGTAAGAGACAGACCATGAAATCGACTCAATCAAAAAAATAATGTCATAAACCGGATTGTCATAGTCAATTGCGAAAGATGCAAATAACGAACCGAAGGTTATCAGACTGATAACAAAAGATATGCCGGACAAAATCGGAAGCCAGATGCGGTATTTTCTGTCGTTATACATATCGGCAAGCTTGCCGGTTATGTAGTCTGTTCCGACAGGCAGCAGCGCAAGTCCCCATTTTTTTACTCCGGTATTTTTAGCGTAAACCGCTTTGATTATTGCAAAAATAAGTCCGAATAATACGGGAAGGGCAATTGCGAAAATAAAGAATATCAGTCCAAGCGTGTCTTCATAGTAAAAAAAATCACTCATTATTTATAACTCCTTATATTTGTCATACTTTTGCGGTATTTGTTTCGTTTTCTGCAGTATACTCCTGATCTTCTTTAGGATTTCCCTGCTTTTTCATAAAAGCCAGCATAAAAATCCACAGCGGTATAATCAGCAGTATGCTCAATACTGTCCAGACTGATGCGTTATTGCTGCTTTTGTACGCGAATATACGGTAATACGCCATGATGTTTAAAACTAAAAGTGCTGCCAAAGAAATAACCAGTACAATTGAATTTGTCAGATAAAACGCAGCTAAAACGGTGTTTATAATTTTGTATGACGGTTCAAATCCGGAAGAAATCGGAATAAACTCAAATGCGATATCCAGAGCACCTGTCGCGAGAACAGTCGCAGACAAAACCGGCAGAATTTTTGCGGCTTTTTTATCCGAGTACATATCTGCAAGTTTGCCTGTTATGTAGTCTGTTCCAATGGGCAGAATGGCAAGACCCCAATTTTTTACACCGTTATTCTTTGCGTAGAACATTTTTATTACCCTGGCAACAGAACCGAGAATTAACGGTAATACGAACATCAGGAAAAAGGTCAGTCCGTCATAAAAATCTTCGGAAAAATATGAATTCTCCAAAATTAACGCTCCCTTTTATTGATGCTGCTCAGAAATTGCGCTCTGCTCTATTTTTGAATGCCCGGGCTTTTTGGCATACACAAGCATAAAAATGATAGCCGGGATGCCGAGCAAAGCATAAAGAACGGTCCATACCGCAGCGTTCTCTTTGTTTTTATAAGAAAAGATATTGAAGTATGCGAAAATGTTGAGAATTGCGCTTGCTATGGAAACGATATTTGCTAAAAGGATGAATATCATAAAAACGGGAATAAATTTTAATATGATGTTTTCGCCTGCATTCGGATTAGCAATAACTGTACCGAAAAAAGCGCCGTAAACGGTAAATAATCCGATTACTACCACCAGGGCAGCAGCGGAAACTATAGGAAGCCAGATTCTGAATTTTTTGTCGGAGTACATATCGGCAAGCTTGCCGGTTACATAATCTGTTCCAATGGGCAAAAAGACAAGTCCCCAGTTTTTTACCCCGGTGTTCTTGGCGTAAATAGCCTTTATTATTACCGCTGCAAGGCTTAATAATAAAAGGATGCCGAGAAATACCAGATAGATTGTTATTACAAGCATGCCTACTTTTGAAACATTAAAATTATCCATTAATACAATCTCCTTACTTTAATTTTGTTTTTATTTTTTATATCCCTTGGGATTTTTGCTCTGCCAGTTCCATGTGTCGCGGCACATATCGGCAATCGAATACTTTGCAGTCCAATCGAGCTCCTTTTCGGCAAGCGACGGGTCGGAGTAAACCGAGGGCAGGTCGCCGGCGCGGCGGGGAGCAAACTCGTAGTTAAGCTTGAGTCCGGTCGATTCTTCAAAAGCGTTTACTATATCCATTACGGAATATCCCTTGCCGGTGCCGAGGTTGTAGGTCTTTATGCCGCAGCCCTCAAATACCTTTTCGATTGCCTTGATATGACCCTTTGCGAGGTCGACAACGTGGATATAATCGCGTATGCAGGTGCCGTCGGGGGTGTCGTAATCGTTGCCGAAGATATTAAGCTTGGGCAGCTTGCCGATTGCAACCTGAGAGATATAGGGCATAAGATTGTTGGGAATACCGTTCGGATCCTCGCCGATAAGTCCGCTCTCGTGAGCGCCGATAGGATTAAAGTAGCGCAGAAGAACTATATTCCACTCGTTATCGGAGACATAAATATCCTTGAGAATTTCCTCGATAAAGTACTTTGTTCTGCCGTAGGGGTTGGAGCAGTCGCCTGTCGGGAGCTTTTCAGAGAGAGGCGGCTCGTTTTTGCCGTAAACGGTCGCCGAAGAACTGAACACGATATTTTTTACTCCGTGCTTCTGCATGGCAAGACACAGCTTAACGGTTCCCTCTACGTTGTTCTGATAGTACATAAGCGGAAGCTTTACCGACTCGCCGACAGCCTTGAGTCCTGCAAAGTGGATGACACCGTCAATTTTGTTTTCTGTAAAGACCCTGTCAAGAAATTCGGTGTCAAGTATATCGCCTTTGTAAAATTTTAACTTTTTTCCTGTTATTTTTTCGACTCTCTCGAGCGATTCCTCGCTGGAGTTGCACAGGTTGTCAAGCACGACCACCTCAAAACCCTCGCCGAGAAGCTCGACGCAGGTGTGGCTTCCGATATACCCTGCGCCGCCGGTGACTAAAATATTCATATTTTTCATCCTCCGTTTGTTGTTATGTTGTATTGCTTATGAGAAAATGGACAAGGCCTCGCGGCGAGCGCTGTTGAGCGCTTCCTTAAGGTCGTCCTCGTCGCACCTGTCTGTTCCGAAAAGATAAACCTTGCCGCACAGCTCGGTGTTCATCACAGTAAACATACGTTTGAGCATTTTTTTTATGTACATTGCGCCGTCCTGTTCCTTTGACCCGCTTGTAACAAGCAGCACGGCTTTTTTATGTTTTTTTACCGCACGGGTGCTAAGATGAAATCTCGCGTTGTAATATTGCTGGGTTCTGTCCAGAATATTCTTGAGGGGAGCGGGAACCGACATGTTGTATACCGGAGTGGCGATAACAAGGATATCGGCGCTCTGGAATTTTTTATCAAAATCGTCAAAGTCCTCAAATGCGCAGCCGAGTTTTTTTTTGCAAAGCCCGCAGTCTATGCAGGGCAGAATTTTAGACTTGAAGGCGCTTACAATATCAATATGCACGCCTCCGGGCAGTCCGCTTATAAACGCCTTCATAAGCTCGGCGGTGTAACCGTCCTTGTGGGGCGAGCCGAAAACAACAAGCACATTTTTATTCTTTAGACTTTGTTCTGTGTTCGCAGTATCTGCATATAAGTTCTTTTCCATCTTTTTCGTACAACCTCTTTAAATAAGTTTCCTGGTTAGTAATGCAGTTTGAATATGAGCAAAGGGTTTTGCTCTCAATTTCCGAGCTTTGGTCTTTTTCGATTCCAAGACCTTTTCCGAGCATATTGAGTATAAGAGACATTCGGGCGTACATTCCGTATCTGGTCTGCTCAAAGTATACCGCTCGCGTGTCTGCGTCAACATCCTTTGTTATCTCGTCAACACGCGGAAGAGGATGGAGCACGCAGAGCGAAGGCTTGCCGAGCCGCAGGGTCTCGAGGTCGAGAATGTTGAAGCTCTCCTTTGCGTTTACGTCGCGCTCTCGCTGCATTCGGGTCATATAGAGTACGTCGAGCCCGCCTATGCTGTCCTTTAATGAGTCGGTCTCCATATAGCTTGCGCCGGAATCGGTTATATAATCCTTTGAGTAATCTGGCAGAGCAAATTCGGGCGAGGATATGAGCACAAAGCTGTTGTTTTCATATCTGCACATTGTTTTTATTAGCGAGTGCACCGTTCTGCCGTTTTTTAAGTCTCCGCAAAGACCTATTTTCAAGTTATCCAGCCTGCCTGCTTTGTTCATAAGCGTTACAAGGTCGGCAAGAGTCTGGGTTGGGTGCATATGCGTTCCGTCGCCGGCGTTGATAACCGGTACAAGCGAAGCCTGGGCTGCCGCCAAAGCAGCACCGTCACGGCTGTGTCTTATGACAAGAATGTCTGAATATCCGCTGACAACCTTTACGGTATCCTGCAAGGTTTCTCCCTTTGAAACCGAGGAACCCATCGGGTTGTCAAAGCCTATTACCGTGCCGCCGAGCCTCTGCATCGCCGCTTCAAAGGACATTTTCGTTCTTGTCGAAGGCTCGTAAAACAGGGTGGCAAGAATTTTTCCGCTGCACGCATGGCGATAGTGCTCGGGATGCTTTGAAATTCTGCTTGCCATATCGATTATTTCATTTAGTTTATCAAGGGAAAGATCGTCAAGATCTATAAGATGCTCAAAGTTCAATTTTGTTTTCCTCCACAGATTTAATTACATATTGCCGGTAAGCAGCATAATTACCGATAACGCGCACACAGGCGCGGTCTCGGTGCGCAGTATCCTTTTGCCGAGAGTGAGAATCTGAGCGCCCCGGTTTTTCAGCGCTGCTATTTCATCATCGCTTATTCCGCCTTCGGGGCCGATTATCAAGGCGATGTCGGTAAGCTCGCTAGTTATAATCGAGGCAGGAGAATCTCCGCCGCCTTCATAGCACACCAAAACCTTTTGGTGCGAGAATATTCTATCAAGCGCAGCGTTAAATGAAGTGATATCTTCAACCTCAGGCAGAATTCCACGCTCGCACTGCTTGGCCGCTTCGTCGGCAATCTTTTGCCAGCGCACGACCTTTTTTGCGCAGCTTTTATCGTTGGGGCGGGATACGCTTCTTTCCATTATAATAGGGGCAATTTTATAAACGCCCAGCTCGGTACTCTTTTGAACGACCGAATCAAATTTATCGCCCTTAGGAAGACCCTGATACAGAGTAACCTTAACCGTAGGCTCGCTTTTGTTAGTTTCCGAGGAAAGAACATTCAAATTGACAGCGCTATCAGATAAACCGGCGATTTCGCACAGATAATCTGTGCCCTGCTTATCGCAAAGAGTGAGTTTTTCTCCAATCTTCATACGCAGTGAGCGAGAGATGTGCTTTGCGTCCTCTCCGGTTATTGTCACGGCATCACAAGCCGGTTTATCTATAAAAAAACGAGGCATATTATCCCTCCGCATTATATATCAACTTAATAATATCAAATATTTATTGCTTTGTAAAGAATAATAAGGTATAATTTTTAAGTCTTCGACTCAAGTCAAAATTTTGCGGATTTATTTTTAAAAATCTTCAAAAAAAGCCTTGACAAGGCACGGAAGGTGTGGTATTATAGCAAAGCACTCTTCGAGAGGGGAGAGCAAAGAACCTTGAAAATTAAACAACGTAACTAATAAGAAACCCGTTAAGAAATACTTTGAGACAAAGAATTTCGGATAATAAAGTCGCAGGACTATAAACTGAAAGATGTACGCAAGCGTGTATGTCATAAAGAGCGATTAAGCTCTAAAGTATGATTTAGAGCAGCTTGTAAGAGCTGTTTTAAATAGAATATTTTAGAG
>JAFRVM010000189.1 GCA_017438505.1 Clostridia bacterium
GCCGCCTATTCCGAAAACCGCCACGCGCGAGCCGAGCAGAGTGTTTATCCCCTCGGAGCCTACAAGTAACTGTGTTCTTGAAAATTGATTAAGCATATTATCACCTCGCAGTTAAATTTGAGTATCGTTATCGGTAATTGTGCCGCCGCCCAGCACGGTGTCGCCGTCATACAAAACGACCGCCTGCCCCGCCGTGATTGCACGCTGAGGCTGGTCAAACACCACTTTTATACAGTTCTCGCCAAGCGGATAAACGGTGGCGGGCTGCTCCTGCTGGCGGTATCTTATTTTTGCCTTACATCTTATGGGATTTTTTATAGGCGGAATTGATAACCAGTTGATATCGTCGGCGTAAAGGGCAGTATTATAAAGAGCCTCCCCGTAGCCTACGACCACGGTGTTGTCGGTCATATTTTTGCCCAGAACATACAGCGGCTTTTCCGCCGGAATGCCGAGACCTCTGCGCTGACCTATGGTATAGCGAAGTGCCCCGCGGTGCTTTCCCACGATATTTCCCGAAGAATCTACAAAACAGCCCTCGCTGTACTTTTTGCCGGTATACTGCTCGATGAATTTTACATAATCGCCGTCCGGAACAAAGCAGATATCCTGACTGTCATGTTTGCGGCTGTTGCAAAAGCCCTGCTGCTCCGCTATAAGCCTTGCCTGGGTCTTTTTCATGTCACCCAGCGGGAATTTAAGTCTTGAAAGCTGATTTTGCGTCAGCATATACAAAACATAGCTTTGATCCTTGCCGTCATCGAGCGCCTTGCGCAGAATATATCTTTGCACCGAGGCGTCATATTCAATTCTCGCATAATGCCCTGTAACGACATAGGAAAGTCCCTGCTCATCGGCATACTCAAACAGCTTTTCAAATTTTAAATACCTGTTGCAGTCAATGCAGGGGTTGGGCGTTCCGCCCTGCTCGTATATCCTTATGAATTTCTCAATGACCTTTTCCTTGAAATCGCCGACAAAATCGACTACTTCGTATGGAATGTCAAGTAGGAAAGCCACTTCGCCCGCGTCGTCAATATCCCTTTGAGAGCAGCAGGTGCGGTAATTACCCAGTCCTATATCGGAATTTCTGTAAAGCCGCATGGTAGCCGCCTGACAGCGGTATCCGTTTTTGACCATCAGATAGGCCGCGACCGAGCTGTCGACCCCTCCGCTCATGGCTATAAGAGCGCTTTTATCCGTCTGCATTGTCAAAAACTCCTTTTTTCGTTTTTACTTTGGCATAAAAAAGACAAAGTCCCGCCGCCACTATGCCTATGCCTATCCACATCTGCAAATTAGGGTGTTCACCCAGCATGAAAATACCCAGCAAAGTCGTTATTATCGGCTCAAGAAAGAGGGCG
Organism: Clostridia bacterium; assembly: GCA_017438505.1. Lineage (GTDB taxonomy): Bacteria > Bacillota > Clostridia > Oscillospirales > Acutalibacteraceae > RGIG2835. The sequence continues at coordinate 1,365 of JAFRVM010000189.1, forward strand.
TTTGCCGCTTCAAGAGTGCCGTCCGATTTTGCCAGCGCCTTTGCCCACAGCACATAAGCCGCTCCGCTGCATATCACGCCCAAAAGCAGAACGCACAAAACCCCTCCGACGGTTATTTTTTGCGTATGCGCAGCCGCGTAGGGCGTCATCGGAAGAAACATTGCAAAGGCTGCAATAAGACCGTACCCGGTAATCTGCAAAGGGGTATATTTTCCGGCGGCATATCGCGTCAAAAGATTATATGTCGTAAAGCAGACAAGGGAGGCGACGATCCAAAGAACGCCGCTTCCCGCTTTATTTTCACCGCCGCAAAAACTTACAACGGCTACGCCCGCAAATTCAATCAGCGCCGCCGCAAGCTGCCTTGCGGACATTTTTTCTTTGAACAAAACCGATGAGAACACCGCCGTGGTAATGGGCGCAATACTGATAATTACACTTGCCGCCGAAACCGAAACCCCGCCTGCGCCCATGTTGAAGGTAAGCACGTACAAAAAGTACCCGGTTGCCCCAAGCAGCAGAAAAAGCGGTATGTCCCGACGGGCGGGAACCGCTTTTTTCCCTGCGGCGCAAAGGATAAGCGCAAAAACGCCTGCCGCGAGGTAACGATATATGCTGAGTGTCACCGGGTCAAAATACTCAAGCCCTATCTTTGTGCCTATAAATGCAAGACTCCATATTATAACCGCACCGTAGGCGCACAGCCCGACTTTTAGTTTGTTCGACAATTATTTCGCCTCATTTTTGTGATGCTCTCAGTGCCTGATCAAGATCTGCAATTAGATCCTCGGCGTCCTCTATGCCTATCGAAAGCCGCAGGGTGTCGGGATAAACTCCCGCCGCCACCAGCTCCTCCTCGGAATGTCCGAAATGGGTGGACGAAGCGGGGTGCACGATCAGCGACTTTGCGTCCC
>JAFRVM010000190.1 GCA_017438505.1 Clostridia bacterium
GCCGCTGTATCGGAGATTATCGAAACGGTAAAAAACGGCGGCGACGCCGCGGTAAGAGATTACACGGTAAAATTTGACGGCAAAGCGCCCACAGAGGTCGAGGTCAGCAGGGAAGAAATTGAAAATTCCATTGCTCTCTGCAAGCCGGAGTTTATAACGGCGCTTGAAAACGCCGCAAAAAATATTTCCGATTTTCATAAGCGCCAGCTTCAGCAGAGCTGGCTGACCACCGACGAGCGCGGCGTTATTATGGGTCAGCGAATCCGCGGCCTTGAGCGCGTCGGTCTTTATGTGCCCGGCGGCACGGCGGCTTATCCCTCGTCGGTTCTTATGAACGCAATTCCCGCAAAAATCGCCGGGGTAAGCGAGCTCATTATGGTTACTCCTCCCGCAAAGGACGGCAAGCCCAACCCCGATATTCTAGCCGCTGCCAAAATCGCGGGAGTTGACAGGGTATTCCTTATGGGCGGAGCGCAGGCCATCGCTGCGCTGACCTTCGGTACGGAAACCGTTCCAAAGGTAGATAAAATAGTAGGCCCGGGAAACATCTATGTAGCCACTGCCAAAAAGCTTCTTTACGGAAATGTTGATATAGATATGGTGGCAGGTCCCAGCGAGATACTTATTATCGCAGACGAAAGCGCAAATCCCGCCTTCCTTGCGGCAGATTTAATGAGTCAGGCGGAGCATGATGTGCTTGCAAGCGCAATTTTGCTTACAACAAGCGAGAATATTGCAAAAGAAACAATAAAGCAGCTTGAAATTCAGGTCGAGACCCTCTCGCGCAAGGAGATAATCAAAAAATCTCTTGCCGATTTCGGTGCGATTATTGTTTGTAAGGATAAGGATGAAGCGGTCGATTTTGCAAATCTGCTTGCTCCCGAGCACCTTGAGGTCTGTATGGAAAATCCGCTGGAATACATCGGCAGACTGGACAACGCGGGCTCGGTATTTTTAGGCAATTACTCTCCCGAGCCTTTGGGCGACTATTACGCAGGCCCCAACCATGTTCTTCCCACAAGCGGAACGGCGAGATTTTTCTCTCCATTGTCGGTTGACAGCTTTGTTAAAAAATCCAGCTTTATTTACTATACCAAGCCAGCTCTCGACAGCGCAAAGGACGATATTGTAACTCTTGCAGATACCGAGGGGCTGACGGCACACGCAAATTCCATCAAGGTGAGGTACGGCAAATGAGCTACTCATTAAATGAAAAAATGTCCGCCCTTGAGCCCTATAAACCGGTGTGCGGACAGTATGATATACGCCTTGACGCAAATGAATCTTTTTTGGATATTTCGGAAAATATCAGGGCGGAGATAAATAAAAGCGTTGCAGGGTTAAAGTTTAACCGCTATCCCGACCCTTCTTATTCCGAGCTTTATCGCGCTTACGCAAAATTTTTGGGAGTAAGTGAGAATCTGTTGACGGCGGGCAACGGCTCGGACGAGCTTATTTCGGTAATCACCTCGGCATTTTTGATGAAGGGCGAAAAGCTGCTTACCATTCTGCCCGATTTTTCGATGTATTCCTTTTATGCATTTGTAAGCGAGGACAGCGTAGTAACGCTCACTAAAGATGAAAATTTCAATATTGATATCGACGCCGTTATCGGTAGAGCAAAGAGCGAAAAGGTTAGGATGATTATCTTCTCCAATCCCTGCAACCCCACGGGTAAGGGCTTTGATAGGGAGGATGTGGTTAAACTTATCAGCTCGGTGGACGCGCTTGTTGTGCTTGATGAGGCGTACATGGATTTCTGGGATCAGTCGCTGATCGACAGGGTAGAGGAGTTTGACAATCTGATTATTTTAAAGACATTTTCAAAGGCTTTCGGAATGGCTGCTCTTCGTCTCGGCTTTGCCATTTCTAACGAAAAGCTTACCGGTGTGCTTCGGACGGTCAAATCACCCTATAATGTCAACTCGGTAACCCAGGCAGCTGCCTGCGCAGCGCTAAAATTCCCCGAGGATATCAAAAGCGCATTTGATATCATTGTAAAATCTAAAAACGAGCTTTACAGCTTGCTTAAAGGTGCTGAAAAAGATTATCCCGGCAGAATAGAAGTAATCGCAACCAAAACCAACTTTGTTGTTGTAAAAACAGACGAGGCAAAGGAAATTTTTGATTTTCTGCTTGCCGGAAGCGTGGCTGTGCGCTATATGGGCGCATTTTTGCGTATAACTGCCGGCAGCAAATACGAAAACGAGCAGACTGTAAATCTTATAAAAAAATATTTAGAGGTGCATGGCAAGTGAAAGAGAGAATAGCTAAACTGGAACGCAAAACAAAAGAGACCGATATCGAAATAGCTCTGTGCCTCGACGGGGGAATTGTCGAGGTATCGACCGGGATCGGATTTTTTGACCATATGCTGACAGCGTTTGCGGTACACTCCGGCTTTGGGTTAAAGGTGCTTGTCAAGGGCGATCTTGAGGTTGACTGTCACCACACGGTTGAGGATACTGGCATCGCTCTGGGTCAGTGTTTTGCCAAGGCGCTCGGAGAAAAAAGCAATATAGCGCGCTACGGCAGCTTTTATATTCCCATGGATGAATCGCTTGCCTTTGCTTCGCTGGATATAAGCGGCAGACCCTTTATAGTGTTTGACGCGATATTTGCGCAGGAGAAATGCGGCGATTACGACACCTGCATGACGGTTGAGTTTATGAGAGCGTTTGCCTATAATGCGGGAATAACCCTGCATGTAAACGGCATTTACGGCGACAACGCCCACCATCTGACCGAGGCGATTTACAAGGCGGTCGCTCATGCTCTTGCCGCGGCGGTAAAGAGAGAACAGAACGGCGTGCTCTCCACAAAGGGCGTTTTGTGCTGAGAAGAATAGGAAAGGCGAGGGGCATCAATTGATTATTTTACCTGCAATCGATATTAAGGACGGTCAGTGCGTCAGACTGCAAAAAGGTGATTTTTCCACCACACATAAGGTGGCGGAAGATCCCATAAAAACCGCTCTCGGTTTTAAGGCGGCAGGCGCAAAATGGATACATATTGTAGATCTTGACGGCGCAAAGGACGGCGTGCGCACAAACTCTGCACTTATTCTTGAAATCGTCCGGGCAAGCGGTCTTTTATGCGAGGTCGGCGGCGGAATACGAAGCATGGAGGACGTAAGATTTTATCTTGAAAACGGCGTTCAGAGGGTGATTTTAGGCTCTGCCGCGGTCAAAAATCCCGACTTTGTACGCGAGGCTGTTGAAAAATACGGCGATCAGATAGCCGTAGGAATCGATGCAAAGGACGACATTGTAGCCGCCGAAGGCTGGATAGAAAGCTGCAGCGGCGTAAACTATATCGAATTTGCCAAAATGATGGATAAAATAGGTGTAAAGACTATTATCTTTACAGATATTTCAAAGGACGGTATGCTCTGCGGGCCTGCCATTGATAAACTAATTAAGCTCAATAGCGCGGTATCATGCGATATTATAGCCAGCGGCGGCATAAGCTGTATTGATGATATAATTGCTTGTAAAGATGCAAACCTTTACGGAACTATTTGCGGAAAATCGATTTATACAGGTGCACTTAACCTGGCTGAAGCGGTTGCCGAGGCTGCTGATTTGAGCAAATACTTCAAAAAAGGCGAAC
>JAFRVM010000191.1 GCA_017438505.1 Clostridia bacterium
AGACTGTTTTTGAGCAGCTCAAAAACGCGGATAAATCCTGCGCGTATCTGACAAACAAAACCGTGGATAAGACCTATGTTAACGGCTTAGCCGATCAGCTTGAAACCGAAGCCGGCTTCAGCGCAACATCGGTTTACCACAACAAAGCACAGAAAAACGGAAAATCAATAATCGGTATTTATTATTACAGAGGTTGATTATGAAGAAGATAGCATCTGGCGACAGGCGTCTGGTTATTACTAAAAACTTAATAATGATGCTTGTAATGCTGGTTGTTATCTTTGTTGCGATTTTCGCTTGGTATTCAAACAATGACACGGTAACGGCAAGCGGAACCCAAATCAGCGCAAAATCCGCCGATAATGTACAGCTTGCCCTGCCGAAGAAGGTTAATGGAAGTTATACATTTCCCATAAATAATAATGACTGGGACACTACCATTAGTTTCAATCTCTCTGAATACTTGGAAAATCTTGTTAAGGATATTACCAGCGGAGGAAGGCAGTTTGTGGTACCGAGCTTTGAAGCTGCAAAAGGCCTGAAAGATGGCAGAAAAGCTATTGTGAATGACGTTTGGACAGACGGTCTTTCAACTAAAGAAGTGCTTACAAATACCGGTACGCTTGATGATGACCAGTACAACTACATCTCGTTTGACTTTTATGTTCGCTCAAAGCAGGAAAGTATTAACGTAACTTCGGAATCTTTTCTTGCGGCGGGGTCGGAGCTTGGAATTAAAGATGACGGAACAGTTGATAAAAGCGGAGAAACGATCACTTCAAAAAAATCTCTTAATGATCCAAACCCATACCGTAAGAGTACATATGGGGGCGGAACAGAAAAAACACCGTTTTCTGCCGATGCGTTAGTGGGTGCTATACGTGTTTCTCTTGTTGGCGCTCAAATTGAAAGCGTCAACGGCTCCGCAGAAACTTATAGAAAAATAACCGATGGTTCGTATACTTCCGACACCAGTTGGAACGACTCATCGACCTTAAGTTTTTTATGGCTTCCCAGACCTGATGTCCATCTTAATACAGACAATGATCCTAACATGTGGGATTTGACAACGGGAATAACTACGTCTGATCCATTAGCAGAAGAAACCTACTGCCACTCTTTCTATGAGGGTAATATAATTACAGGCAACGTTAAAAAGGGATTGAAACCGCACAAGTACGGCGACGGCGCAGTAAAGGTCATAGACGGCGCGGATAATAATGTGCCGAGTTATTTCAAGGTCAGCGACACAAGAAATGACGCACATCTTGGCGAAACAGGTCATTATCCTACGCTCGGTCAATCTGCGAATATTACCAGTGGATACGAGAATACTAATGCTTCTTCGATTCAATTCGATAAAGGCAGCGGAGAAAAAGCAGCTTGGGCGCAGGATGGATATTACGTCTACAAATATACTCTTAATCTTTGGATCGAGGGCGAGGACGCAGAGGCGCGCCGTTCAATGAATACCGGTGTTTTCAGCCTTGAGCTTGACTTCGGAACCTAAAACCCAACATAAATCTAAATAAAAACGAGAAGAGGTGAAATTATGGGCAAATTTAGAGACAAACTTGTAAAAAACGTTTCTAAAGCAGTTGAATCGCGAAAAATTACCAAAAAACAGCTGTCTTTGTCAATAGTTTCACTTATTCTCGCGTCGATTATCCTTGTTTCGGCAACCTACTGTTGGTATGCTCTGGCAAAGGGTACCGGCACAGCAAATAATATTAATCTTACCGCGGGCAATGGTCTGCGCGTAAATGACCTGGGAGATACATCACAGCAGTTCAAGGATGACTCTGTGCTGTTACCCGCGTCGTCTGTTGACGGCAGAAACCTTTTCTTCCCGACAGACGGTACAGATTTTTCAACCGAAACACCAAAAATGACCTTCCGCAGCGCGAACGCGGGCGATAGGAACTACGATTACGTTCAGCTCGACTTCAACCTCACCGCGGAAGCTAACTATACAAGTATTTATCTTGACAAATCTACAAGCTTAAAAATTGATGTTCCCCCCAATGCCTCTTCCACATACAAGGAACAGGCTGAAAAAGCAGAGAAGGCGTTGCGTACCGCTATTTACTATGAAGGTATGGACACACCGGTTGTGTTCACGTCTCAGATGAACCCAAGCTCTGTTGACGCGGTTAAGGACATCGACCGTACAACAGGACGTTTTCTCGAAAGCAGCAAGCAGGTCGCATATCCCTTTAAGGACTATACATACGGTAAAAAACAGCTTGCAATGCTTAATCAGGGAGAGACACGTCCGTTTTCTTTGATAATTTGGTTGGAGGGTACAGATCCAAACTGCACAAGCGCTGCAGTTATGCTAAAACAGCTTGTGCTCAATCTTAAA